>JASLGJ010000031.1 GCA_030150085.1 Candidatus Elarobacter sp.
CAGCCGCATCGAGCCCGACTCGCCGGTGCTCGCCACCCAGATCGCGTCCTTCGTCGACCACGTCGTGGACGGCGCCGAACCCAAGCTCGCCACGCTGCTCGCGGCGCAGACCGTCTCCGTCGGCGAGGCCACGCTGCCCGCCGCCCTGGCGAGCGAACGGGCCGCGGCGCTGGGAGCGGACCTCAAGCAGAACGCGCTCGCGCTGGCGGCCGGGATCGGGGCCGAAGCGAGCGCGCCCGAGCCGCTCGGGCCGGCGCTGGCCGGGGCGCTCACCGCGCTGACCGCGGTGCAGACCCAGGCCGCGCAGTTGCTGGCGGGGCGGCCCGACGGGCTCGCGTTCACCCTGCCGCTGACGACGCCGTTCGGCCAGCAGAACGCGCGCATCGCGGTCCGGCGCGAAGCGCCGCAGGGCCGCGGCGTGCCGCTGGACGGGGCCAACTTCCGCATCGCGTTCGTGCTCGAGACGGCGCACTACGGCACGGTCGCGCTCGACCTGGTCACCGTCGGGCGCGAGGTCACGGTGGACGTGCGGGCCGAGAGCGCACCCGCGGTGCGGGCCTTCCGCGACGCGCTGGGCGGCCTGACCGCGCGCCTGGAATCGCTGCGCTACCGCGTCGCCTCGGCGGGCGCGGTGGTGGGCCCGGTCGGGACGGTGCCGGCGTGAACGCGCGCTACTACGACGCGCGCCGCAACGCGCCGCGGCGCCCCGCCGCCGCCGCGCTGGCGTACGATCCGACCGGTCCCGCGCCGCCCGAGATCGTCGCCGTCGGGCGCGGCTTGGCGGCGGCGGAGATCGTGCGCCTGGCGCGCGAGCACGACATCCCGGTCCACCAGGACGCCGGGCTGGTCGAGGCGCTGGCCAAGCTCGAGGTCGGCACCGTCATCCCGCACGAGCTGTACGCGGTCGTCGCCGAAGTGCTGGCCTTCGTCTACGCCGTCGACGCGCAAGCCGCGCCGTAGGCCGAACCGCGCGGCGCGCGAGCCGGAGAACCGCGCACCGCGCCGAAGCCGCGTCTCCGTGACAATTCGGAGATCAAGCCTGCTGCTCGCCGTCGGGCTCGCGCTGCTTCCGCTTGCCGCGCGCGCGCAAGACGCGCCGCCGCCCTTGCCCGCGCTGGCCGATGCGGTCACGCACCACGCCGTGACGGTGGGCGGGCGCACGCTGCGCTACACCGTGCGGGCCGGGCGCACCGTGCTGCGCGACGCCAAGGACGAGCCGGCGGCGAGCCTGTTCTCGGTCGACTACACGCTCGACGGCGCGCCCGCGGCGACCCGCCCGGTGTCGTTCCTGTGGAACGGCGGGCCGGGCTCTTCGACGCTGTGGCTGCACATGGGCTCGTTCGCGCCGCTCGTCGTGCGCACCAACGACACCGGCGTGGCGAGCGTGCCGGCGCAGCTCGTGCCCAACGACGGCACGCTGCTCGGCACGACCGATCTGGTCTTCGTCGACGCGCCCGGGACCGGTCTGAGCCGCATCGGCGGCAAGGGCAAACCGGCCGACTTCTACGGCGTCGACCAGGACGCGCGCGCGTTCGCGCAGTTCGTCGAGCGCTGGCTGGGCGCGCACGGCCGCTGGGGCTCGCCGCGCTTTCTGATCGGCGAGTCGTACGGCACGACGCGCGCCGCCAACGTGGTCGACCGCCTGCAGAACGCCGGCGTCGGCGTCAACGGCGTGGTGCTGATCTCCAGCGTGCTCGACGAGAACACGCTCGACCCCGCGCCGCCGGGCGAAGACCTCTCGCACGTCAAGTTCTTGCCGACCGAGGCCGCGGTGGCGTGGTACCACGACGCGCTGCCCGCGCCGCGCCCGGCCCAGCTCGAACCGTTCCTGGCCGAGGTGCGGCGCTTCGCCGCCGGCCCGTACGCGAGCGCGCTGCTGCAGGGCGCGAACCTGGAGCCGGCGGCGCGGCGCGAGATCGTCGCGCAACTGCACCGCTATCTCGGCCTGGACGAGGCCTACCTCGAGCGGGCCGACCTGCGCGTCGATCCGACCCGCTTCGAGAAGGAGCTGCTGCGCGGGCGCGGGCGCCTGGCGGGCCGGCTCGACGGCCGGTTCGTCGGCTACGACGTCGACCGCACCAGCGACTCGCCGGCCTACGACCCGACCCTCGACAGCTCGATCCAGAGCGCGTTCGTGGGCGCGTTCAACCGCTACCTGCGCGACGACCTCGGCTACCGCACCGAGCTGCGCTACCTGCCCTTCAACTACGGCGAGGTCGGCAACGCCTGGAACTTCAAGCGCGACGCGAGCGACGTCGGCATCCCGGTGCAAGTGCCCGACGTGATCCCCGACCTCGCGCAGGCGCTGACCCGCAACCCGGCCCTGCGCGTGTTCGCCGCCAACGGCTACTTCGATCTGTCCACGCCGTTCTTCGGCACCGAGCTCGACCTCGCGCACCTCGGCCTCGATCCCGCCCTGCGCGCGCACGTCAGCTACGGCTACTACCGCTCGGGCCACATGATCTACCTCGAGCCGAACGCGCGCCGCCGGCTCGGCACCGACATCGCGAACTGGATGCGCGCCACGCTGGCGCGCTGAGCGCGCGAGCCTCCGCCGGCCTCGGGCGCGGCACGGCGCGCGCCCTATTGATCTCTGGAAATCATAGCTGCTCGCGATGTAAATGGTACTTGTGAACCAATTGCGTCGCGCCGTGCATGCTCGCCGTTCGAACGGGAACATTGTTCGGAACCGCGGTGTAGGCGGCAATGCGAGGTGTTCGGTGCGACGGGAGCCGGTGGAGAGCACGAGCGTCACGTCGATGGGCTACGATCCGCGCCGCGCGACGCTCGAAATCGAGTTCGCGAACGGCGGAGTGTACCGGTATTTCGCGGTGCCGCGCGCGACCTGGGAACGGCTGCGCGCGGCGGACTCGGTCGGGCGCTTCGTCAACTTCACCATCAAGCCGCACCACCGCTTCGTGCGGGTGGCGTGAGCGGATGCGCTAGGCGCGCACCGTCATGACCGGCACCGAGGCTTCGCGCACGAGCCCTTCCGCGACGCTGCCCAGGATCAGGCGCGCGACCGCGTTGTGGCCGTGCGTGCCGGTCGCGATCAGCGCCGCGTTGCGCCGCTCGGCCGCGTCGACCAGCTCTTCGACCGGGTCGCCTTCGCGCAGCTCGGCCGAGTAGTTCACGCCCGCGGCGCGCACCCGCTCGACCATCGCGGCGAAGGCGCGCTGCTCGTCGACCAGGGCGCGGCGCTCTTCCACCACGTGCACCAGGTGCAAGGTGGCGCGGCGTTCCAGCGCCAGCTCCAGCGCGGCGTCGAGCGCCGCTTCGGCGGCCGGCGTCTCGTCGACGGCGACCACGATCGAGCGGCCGTCGCGCACGGTCGTGTCGGCGCCGACGGTGAACACCGGGACGGCGCTCAGACGCACCACCGCGGCCGCGACGCTGCCCAGCACCGTGCTCTCGCCGCCGCGGGCGCGGGTCCCCAGCACGATGCCGCCGGCGCGCAGCGCGAGCGCGTCCGCGACGATCGTCTCGGCCGGCGCGCCGTGGCCGATGCAGGCGCAGGCCTCGACGCCGTGCGCGACGGCGCGCGCGCTGGCATGGACGCAAGCCAGGCGAGCTTGCCGCTCGTCCCGCTCGGTCGCCACGCTGCTGAAGCAGAGGGTCGCGCCGGCGCGCGCCGCGAGCGCCAGGGCGAAGGAGACGGCGCGGCCGGCCGGTTCGGAACCGTCGACCGCCACCACGAGATCGGCGAAACGAGACATGGCCATGACGTCACCTTTCAGGAGCGTCGTGGATGTGTTCGGGCCGATGCGTTACCCGACTCATCCTCGCGAGGCCTTTGTACGCCGGGATGGTTACAAAAGAGTTACACGAACCGTACGGCTGCGTTCAGAACGTGCGCAGGTACGCCGCATGCTCCCAGGGATGAACGACCCGCCGGTAGCGCTCGTACTCGGCGAATTTCGCGTCCCGAAACGCGTGATAGATATGATCGCCCAGTGCGCCGCGTATGACGACGTCCTCGTCGAGCGCGGCGATGGCCTGGCGCAGCGAGGTGGGCAGCATGCGGATTCCGTGCTCGGCCCGGAAACGCTCGCTCAGCTCGTAGGTCGAGCCGGTGAAGGGATCGCCGGGCAAAGCTCGCGAGCGGATGCCGTCGGCCAGCGCTTCGACCAGCACCGCCATGGTCAGGTACGGGTTGCACGAGGCGTCGGGACTGCGAACTTCGATCAGCGGCGGCTCGCCGCCGAACGCGGGCGGCACGCGCACCAGCGCGTTGGCGCTGCGGTGAGACCAAACGGTGTACACCGGCGCGTCCCACGCCGCGACGAGCCGCTTGTAGGAGTTCACGGTGGGGTTGCAGACCGCGGTGAAGCCGCGCGCGTGCTCGAGCAGCCCGGCCACCGCGTGCAGCCGCACCGCCTCGTCGATCTCGCCCAGTGCGAAGTAGATGTGCAGGCCGCTCCCGGCCGAGTCCTCGAGGGGCTTGGGCATGAAGGTGGCGTGCAGGCCGTGCCGCTCGGCGATGCGCTTGGTCACCCCGCGCACGGTGACCAGCCGGTCCGCCGTCGCCAGCACCGTGCCGGCCGCCAGGTCGAGCTCGTGCTGGCCCGCGCCGTGCTCGTGGTGCGCGCTGGAGACCGGAATGCCCATCGCTTCGAGCGCCGCGCTCATCGCCAGCCGCGCGTCGTCGCCGCGGTCGCTGGGCGAGAAGTCGAAGTACGAGCCGCTGTCGGAGGTGCGCGTGGTCGGCATTCCGGCCGCGTCGAGCTGGAAGAGGTAGAACTCGACCTCCAGACCGGTGCGGACGCGCTGCACGACGTCGCCCGCGTCCTCGAGCACGCGCTTGAGCGTGCTGCGCGGGCAGCCCTCGAAGGGCGTGCCGTCGGGGGTCGCGATGTCGCACAGCACGCGCGCCTCGACCTGCCCGTCGACCGTCCACGGCAGCACCGTGAAGGTCGCCGGGTCGGGGCGCAGCACCATGTCGATCTCTTCGCCCCGCACGAACCCGTCGATCGAGCCGCCGTCGAAGGTGACGTTGCCGTCGAGCGCGCGCTCCAGCTCGCCGGCCGGGACGGTCACGCTCTTCTCGATCCCCAGCACGTCCACGAACGCCAGGCGCACCCAGCGCACGCCCCGCTCCTTGGAGGTGGCGAGCGCCGCGCGGCGGATCGCCGCCGCGTCCTTCACCGAAGACAGCCCCATCGCTCAGCCGTCGAGCGCGTCGACGGCGAGCGCCGCGCGGACGGTGAGCTGGTCGTGCGGGGAGTCCAAGTCGAGCCGGCCGATCTCGCCGATTTGGCGCAAGCGGTAGAAGATGGTGTGGCGGTGCACGTTGAGCTGCGCGGCCGCCTCCTTGATGTTCTGCCCGACCTCGAAGAAGAGCTGCAAGGTCCGCACCAGCTCGGTCTGGTGCTTCTCGTCGTACTGGCGCAGCGGGTCGAGCACGCGGGTGGCGAACGCGCGCCAGTCCTCGCGCGTCGCGCCGGTGCGGTGCAGCAGCGGGTAGACGCCCAGGTCCTCGTACGGCATCACCCGCCCGCCGCCGAACATCCGGCGCACGATCGTCATCGCCTCGCGCGACTCGTCCACGCTCTGCGCGACGTGGACCATCTCGGCGTGCCGGCCGACCCCGCCGACCACCTTCACGTCCAGCCCGGCCCGCGCGATGCCGCGCGGGATCAGGGTCGCGGCGGTGCGCGCGTTGGCGGCGTCGACCTCGAGCGGGGCCGGCACGAGGAAGAAGAAGCCCCCGCCGCGCTCGATCACCACCACCTCGCCGGTGCGCGTGCCCAGGGTGTCCAGGCAGACCCGCCGGATCTCGGCGTTCTTCTGCGCCGCGACGGACTCGTCGAGCCCCTCGCCCTCGACCGCGACCGCGACGTAGCCCGGCGCGAGCGCGATGCCGCGCGCCTGGGCGTCGTCGCGGGCTTCGAGCGGGTCCTCGTAGGCCCGCGCCAGCAGGCGGTCCCAGAAGCCGCGCCGCCGGCCGCGCGTGCCGCCGCCCTCGCGCGAGAGCTCGATCGCGATCTGGGCCGCGGTCAGGCGGATCGGACCGGTCCGCTCGTCGAGCTCGGTTCCGGCCCGCGGGAAGACGCTCAGCCAGCCCAGCCGGACCTCGCCGGCGCGCAGCGGAAAGGCGCGCGCGCGGGGGTCGGCGGGGGGCAGCAGCGCGGTCGGCTCGCCGCCGGCGTCCTTGGGCACCAGGTCGCGCAACGATGGCGGCAGCACGAGCAAGCCCCAGCCGGTCCCCGCCACGGCCCGATGGCGCCACTGCGCGTCCACGACCAGGAACGCGGCCCCCACCGCGTCGGCCAGGTGCGCCGCCAGCGCTTGTGCCCCGCCCCCGCTCGCCGCGACGCGCGCCAGCGCTTCCGCGAAGCCCAGGAGCGCATCGGCGGAGTCGAGCTGCGTCGGGCGGGTCGCGAGGACCCGCATCTTGCGAACGGCCAAGGCTCCCTATGTACGGGCAAAGCCCGCCTGCTGCCTGCACCAAGCGCGCGATTGTCCCCATCCAGCCGCTGAGTGACGAGCGGGCGGCGGCTGGGGGACGCCAGCGAGGCGGCGCGAACGGCACACTCGCCTGCGCGCTGGCCCTGCTGTTCGTCTGGCGCCTGCGCGACGCGCTCGATCGTCGGCTGGGTCGGCTACGTGACCGCCAACGCGATCGCCTGCCGCGACGGCCGCGCCCGTCCGGTCTTGATCGATGGGCGCCGGCGATCCGGCGCAGAGACTATTTCACGGTGACGATCACGGCATCCGAGAACGGCGGAAACTCGCCGACGTGCGTGGGTGTCCCGGTGACGAGGATCGTGAAGGTTCCGGGGTTGGGAAAACGGATCGATCCGCACAGCGTCGAGATATCGGCGTGTCCGACTCGGACGTGTGTCTTTACGATCGTTGACTGATTCGGCCTATCACGGTCACGCACGTAAACCGTACAGAGGCAATCGTCGAGTGGGAGAGGCGTGTCGCTGCGTCCGTCGATCGCGGTGATTCGAATGGCCGTATCGGCCCCCGATCGCACAGGTTCGGGGGATAGCTTGATCCCAACCTTCACCGGCAATGCTTGCGCGGTTGCTTGCACTGCATACGATAATCCTCCTGCTGTTAAGAGTGCAAGCCCGTACACACCTAAGAACTGTGGGCGGTACATCGCATTCGTGCTCCTTGGATGAGGGTCAACCCGATCACTCTACGAGCGGTGTCACGATTTCGTCGTTGTCGATGACTCGCGAGGATTTAGTGCGACGGCTCCGATTTACCGTCACCCGGACTGGTGTCGTTTTGTACGGTGAAGGTTGATATGAGGTTTCCAGACCCATCATAGAAATTCGCGCCGCCACCATAGGTCGTCGTCGCCGTATTGTCCGGCAGGTTGATCGTAATCGTTCCGCTCGACTGATTGAACGTACTTCCAGATACCGACGTTACCGCGCCCGTCGAGTTGTTCACACCGGCAACAAACTGGTCAACCGACACGGTCCCTGCGGGCACTGCGACTGTTACGGAGACCGGACGAGCCGAGACTGGCAGCGTAACGATCGCGATGACTGTAAGAACGATGATCGTGAATAGGCGCTGTATGAAACGCATTACCGAATTCCGCTCAGGTGGGCGTTCGATTTCTCGGCCCATACGGGAAGGGATGATCCGTTTGGAACGAATATCCTACCTCCCTCCGGAGATGCTACGATTGTCGATGCTTTCGGAAAGTTAAACGTCTGACCTGATTGAACGTCCACGATGGTAAGGGTTGAACCGTTTCGTATGATTTTCGACCCCGCCGGAAAGATGGAAACGGAAGTCCCCGCGTGAACGGCAAACGAATCGTAGCGGAAAACTCGAACTCCTGTGGGCATCTTGAAGCCCATTGAAGTGAGGGCTTTATCGATGTTTGCTTCGTGGCGGTCCATTTGAGATGTTACCCTTGTGACGGGCACCGGCTTGGAGCCGGTCGCCCCGCCGGCGCATCCCCCTAGGACTACTGTTAGACTGAAGACAACTAGAAACGTTACCCGCAAATTTCGCAAGGCGATACTCCTAGAAAGGTCGCGTCGGCGGTACTTCAGGTTATCAGTAGTGAGTCCTTTCGATGCCGCCCGTGAGGGTCGCGCGGGTGCTAGAAGCACTCGATGCACTCTCGAAAGAAGTGCTTCTCACCCGGTTACACCTGCTGATAACCGTTAGATCCCAATACCGCTATGTAAGCTTGTTCCGGTTCCGGACATTCGATGAAGCCCGGCGAAGCGCGGGCGCGAGGCAGGTCTTGGGAAAGCACGGCCGATTCAATGGTCATCGCAACACCGTAACCGAGGATCGGTATGGCGGAGGTGTTAGAGATCGGAGCTGTGAGGCGTTGGAAGACCGGCGAATCGCGTCTCTTGTTCGTGCAAGCGGGGAGTCCTGTAAAGAGGAAATTGATCGGTCATTTATGATCCGGGCGCATGATGCGGTGCCAAATGTGAGTGAGTAATAAGGGCAAGTCAAGCTGTCGGAGGGCTGCTGCTTGCGCCAAGCGCACCGGGCGGGGGGGGCATCTCGCCGTCCGCTGAGGGGCGGGCGCGCGGCGGCGCGAACGCAAGCGGCGTGAACTCGATTCTGACCGCTCACCTCTGGCTGGGCGCCCTGGTCTGCGCGCTGGCGGTGCTGTTCGTCTGGCAGCGGCGCGGGCGGCGCGCCACGCTCTACGTCGTCACCCTGCAGATCGCGCTCGGCATCGCGCTGATGGAGCACGGCCTGCGGGCGCCCTGGTACCACGCCGCGCTCGCGGTCCTGGGCTGGGTCGGCTACATGGCGGCCAACGCGCTGGCCCGCCGCGAAGGCCGCGCGCGCCCGGCGCTGATCGTGACGATCGTCTCGTCGCTGCTGGTCCTGATCGCGTTCGCCGTCGGCCAGCACGCGGCCAAGGCGCTGGGCGGCTAGCGTTTCGGGCCGGAGCCCCGGCGGTGAGACCATGATGGTCTCGTAAAAATTGCTGCCGCGGCGGACCGGCGGGTGGAGTGAGACCGGAACGGTCCGAATTGTCGCTCGTGGTATTACGACCGCGCCGTCTTTGCATTGGAGTGCGCCTCTGACGCTCGATCCGACGCTCGATGCCTTCCACCTCGCGGCGGTGGGAACGCGGGACGACCTGCGGCAGGCCGCCGAGCGAGCTCGGCCCGGCTCGCCGGAGGAAGCCTTGCTGCGGGCGGTCCTCGCGCAGTACGAGGGCGACGTCGAGGGCGCGGTGCGCATCCTGCGCCGCGGGCTGCGCGCGCCCGGCGCGTCTGCCGCCGCGCTGGCCGACGTGCTCGCGCCGATTCTCGTGATGCGGCACGAGAACGATGCGGTGGAGCCGCTGGCGCGCACGCTCGAGGGCGCCGGCTGGGTCGCGGCGGCGCACAGCTTCCGCGCCCTGGCGGCCGCCGACACCGCCGATCAGGAGGCGGCCCGCCGGCACGCCGAGGCCGCGCTCGCGGCGCTGCCCGAGGAGCGCGACGAGGTCGTGCGCTTTCGCGTCCTGCAGCGGCTGGCGCGCACCGCGTTCTACCTGAACGACTACGAGCACGCGGTCGACCTGGCGCTGACCAGCGCCCGGCTGTGCTCGCGCATGGGCGCCTGGCGCGCGGCGGCGGCGGGCTACTCGATCGCCTACAACGTCCAGCACAACGTCACCGGCGACGTCGCCGAGGCCGACCGCTTCGCGCGCCTGTGGCGCGACGCGGCGGCCAAGTCCGGCGACGAGTCCTTCCTGCACGCCGCGCTGGTCGCCGAGTACGAGCTGGCGGTGCAGCTGGCGGAGCCGCCGCGCATCGCGGCGCTCGAGCGCCTGCTCCAAGAGCGGCTGCTGCCGCAGCAGTACACCGAGCGGTTTCCGCTCGCGTTCTCGCACGCGCTCGTGCGCGGCGCGACCGATCTGGTCGCGATGCGCACGCTGCTGCAGGTCCTGCGCGACGCGCCGGAGCGCAGCGCGGTGCACAGCGCCCACTGGCCCGCGCTGCGCTCCGGCGCGTCGCGC
>JASLGJ010000036.1 GCA_030150085.1 Candidatus Elarobacter sp.
GCCGACGACCTCGCCGCGGCCGGCAAGCGGGCCGGGCGGCTCGTCCTGGCCCTGGAGTGCGAGGACGGCGAGACGCGCGAGCTGAGCACCCGCGTCGCGCAGCCGACCGCGGTCCCGGCGACCCTGTTCGAGCTGCTGCGCGCGCGCCTGGAAGGCGTGGTGCTGACCTCGCCGGTCGGCGGCCTGCGGCTGGCGGCCGAGGAGCTGGCCGGCGGGGCCGTGCCGCTCTCGCTGTTCGCCGCGGGCGACCCCGACCCCGACGCGCTGGGGGTCGTGCTGGCCCGCCTGGACGCGGCGCTGGGCGAGGGCAAGGCCCTGCGCGCGCGGGTTCTCGACGGCCCGCGGCTGGAGCGGCGCTTCGCGTTCGAGCCGTTCACCGTCGAGACGCTGGCGGCGAAAGGGCCGCTGCCCGAGCCCCCGCCGCTGCCGGAGACCGGCACGCTGCAGCTGCGCCTGATCGAGCCGCGCCCGGTCGAGGTGCGGATCGCGGACGGCGCGCCGCGGCTGGTCGGCTCGCCGCCCCAGGCCGTGGTCGAGCTGGCCGGGCCGTGGCGGGTCGAGGAAGGCTGGTGGGCGCGCGCGACCGGCGGCGCGCCGCTGTCGCGCGACGAGTACGACGTCTGGCTCGACGACGGCTCGCTGCTGCGCATCGCGCGCGAAGCGGATGCCTGGAGCGTCCGCGGCGTCTACGACTGAGCGAGCCGGGCCCGAGCCGCGTCAGGAGTACGTGGCGCGGAGCTGCCGCTTGAGCAGCTTGCCCGCGGTGTTGCGCGGCAGCGCGTCGGTGAAGATGATCCGCTTGGGCACCTTGAACGGGGCCAGCGAGGCGCGGGCGTGGGCGAGTAGCTCGGCCTCCTCGGCGCGCGCGCCGGGGCGCAGCACGACCACCGCCGCGATGGCCTCGACCCAGCGCTCGTCGGGCAGCGCGATCACCGCCGCCTCGTACACCGCCGGGTGGGTGAAGAGCGTCTCCTCGATCTCGCGGCTCGACACCACGATCCCGCCGGTGTTGATGACGTCCTTGAGCCGGTCCACCACGTAGAGATAGCCGGCCTCGTCGCGATAGCCCACGTCGCCGCTGTGGAACCAGCCGCCCGCGAACGCCGCCGCCGTCTCCTCGGGCTTGTTCCAGTACTCGGTCAGCAGCTGCGGCGAGCGGTGCACGATCTCGCCGTTCACGCCGGGCGGCACGTCGCGCATGTCCTCGTCGACCACGCGCGTCTCGACGTTGAGGATCGGGCGCCCGGCCGAGGCGGGCCGCTCGTCGTGCTCCTCGGGGCGCAGCACGGTCGCGAGCGGGCCGATCTCGCTCTGGCCGTAGAGGTTCCACGCGCCCGCCGCGGGCAGCCGGCGGCGCAGCTCCTCCAGCACCGGCACCGGCATGATCGAGGCGCCGTAGTACACTTTGCGCAGGCTGCTCAAGTCGCGCCGGTCGAAGTCGGGGTGCCGCAGCAGGCTGATCCAGACCGTGGGCGGGGCGAAGAACGAGGTGATGCGGTGCTCCTCGATCAGGCGCAGCACGGTCGCCGGCTCGGGCGCCTCGATCAGCACCGAGGTCGCGCCCAGCAGCAGGTGCGGCATCAGGATGACGTGCATCTGCGCGCTGTGGTAGAGCGGCAGCGCGTCCAGCGAGCGGTCCGCCGCCGCGAGCTCGGCGCTGGCGATGCAGCTCGCGTAGTGGGCGAGCAGCGCGCCGTGCGTCATCACCGCGCCCTTCGGTTCCGCGGTCGTGCCCGAGGTGTAGAGGATCTGCGCGACCGGGTGCGCGTAGCGCGCATCGAGCGCGGAGGCGTCCGCGCTCTCGTCGAGCGCGGTGGCGAGCACGTCGAACGCGGCGCTCGCGTTCGCATCGCTCGCGTTCGTACCGTTCGCGTTCGCACCGTTCGCGTTCGCACCGTTCGCGCTCGCACCGACCGCAGCACCACCCGAACCTACGCCGGCGCCAGCGCCGGCGAAGCGCGCGTGCAGCGCGACGCGCGCGCAGTCCTCGCTGGCCGCCACGTTGGGCGCGAGCGCGGCGTCGCAGACCAGCGCCGAGGCGCCGGACTGGCGCACGATGTAGCCCAGCTCGCCCGCGGTCAGCGCGTAGTTGACCGGAACGTGCACGAGCCCGGCGCGCAGGCAGGCCAGCCAGGTGAGCAGATAGGCGTCGGAGTTGCGGCCGTACGCGGCGACGCGCTGGCCCGGCTCCAGCCCGGCTTGCGCGAAGCGGCGCGCGACGCGGTTCGCGCCCGCGTCGAGCGCGGCGTAGGTCCAGCTCCGCTCGGCGAAGCGCAGCGCGACGCGCTCGGGATCGCGCCGCGCGGAGCGGCGCAGCGCGTCGGCGATGGACTCGCGGCGGGCCAGGGCGATGGCGGTGTCCGGTTCGGTCGTCATGGCGGCTCCTTCGCTCGGGGCGGACGGAATCAGGCGGACGGATCGGTACGTGGGGCCGGATCGGGCAGCACGGTCAGGGCAGGACGGGCGGGGCGCTGGGCAGCGCCCGCGGCAGGGCGAACGTGGACGGCGGAAGCGACGGCGGGAAGCGCCAGCGCGAGAAGCCGAGCTGCTCGCGATCCGTGCCGCCGGATGCGCGCACCGACGCGTTCGCGCGGTTGGCGACCCACCAGCGGTCGTGCTTGGTGAAGCTCACGCTGCCGCGCCCGCCGTGGGCGCGGGTCGCGAAGGCGACCGTGCCGGGCAGGAACGTCACCCCGTCGACGGTCAGCTCGGTGAAGGCGAACGGGCCCGGCTTCTTGGGCACCAGGCGGAAGACGTAGTCGAAGTGGTGCGCCGCCTTGCGCGGCCCGGCGTAGGCGAAGGCGTACTGCGCGGGCTTGGGCGCCAGCGCCGCCACGCCGTAGCGGTAGGGCCGGTTGCGGAAGATGCGCACCTGCGGGCGCGTCAGGCGCGTGCCGTTGACCGCGATCGTCTCGTCGCGCTCGCTGCCGCCGCTGCGGAAGATGCGGTGCGTCTGCTCGAGCGTGCGCGATCCGGTCTGCTCGAGCGTGTACTCGACGGTGAACACGCGCGGCTCCTCGAGCCGCTTGAGCGCCGCGCCGTACTTCGCGAGCACCGCTTGCGGCGCCAGCGGAACGGCGGCTTGCGGGGGGCGCGAAGCCGCGGCTTGCGGGGTTCGCGCGAGAACGGCTTGCGCCGTCCGCCGGGCTGATTGGTCCGGCCCCGGCTGCGGCGAAAGCGTCGCGACGGCCGCCGCGGCGAGCAACGCGATCACGCCGCTTTGCCGGCCGCGAGCGCCTCCCGGATCGCGGCCAGCGCCTCGTCGGCCCCGGCAACGTTCTTGCCGCCGCCCTGCGCTTGGGCCGGCGCGCCGCCGCCCTTGCCGCCCACCAGCGGCGCGGCGAGCTTGACCAGGTTGCCGGCGTGCACGCCCGACTTCACCGCGTCGTCGCTGGCGCTGACGAACAGCGCCGCGCTCTCGCCGTCGACGCCGATCAGCGCGACGACGCCCGAGCGCAGCCGGTCGCGGATCGCGTTGCCCAGCGCGCGCACCGCGTTGGCATCGGCCTCGCGCACCACGGCCGCGACGACCCGCTTGCCGCCCAGCTCCTCGGCCCGCTCGACGTAGGTCGCGGCGTCGGCCGCGGCGAGCTGGGCCTTGACCTGCGCCATCGCCTTCTGCAGGTCGCGCACGTCGGACTGGATGCGCTCGACCCGCTCCACGATGTCCTCGGGCTTGGTCGCCAGCGACTCGGCCAGCGCCGCGATCGTGTCCTGCTGGCGCTCGACGTACGCTTCGGCGGCCTTCGAGACGACCGCCTCGATGCGCCGCACGCCGCTTCCGATCGAGGACTCGCCGAGCAGCACGAACAGGCCCAGCTCGCCGGTGGTGTGAGCGTGCGTGCCGCCGCAGAACTCCACCGAGGGACCGAACTTCACCACCCGCACCACGTCGCCGTACTTCTCGCCCGCCATCGTGATCGCGCCGGTGCGCTTGGCCTCCTCGATCGGCAGCTCGTTCATGTCCTGGTGGTGGTCGTCGCGAATCATCTCGTTGACGCGCTGCGTCACCGCGCGCTTCTGCGCCGCGGACAGCGCGCCGCCCGGGCTGCGGAAGTCGAACCGCATGCGGTCCACGCCGACCCACGAGCCGGCCTGCTGCACCTCCTCGCCGAGCACGTCCTTGAGCGCGCGCTGCAGCAGGTGGGCCGAGGTGTGGTGGCGCCGGATCTCCGCCCGCCACTCCGGGTAGACGCTGGTCCGCACCGCGTCGCCGGGCGAGAACGAGCCCGCGGTGACGCGCCCGTGGTGCGCGATCGCCTCGCCGACGTACTGCGTGTCGGTCACCTCGAACACCCCGCCCTCGGCGGTGGCGATGCGCCCGCGGTCGCCGACCTGGCCGCCCTTCTCGGCGTAGAACGAGGTCCGGTCGAGCAGGATCTGGGCCTCGGCGCCGGCTTCGATCGGGCCCTCGACCGGCTTGCCGCCGACCAGGATGCCGTGCACGGTGCCCTCCGCTTCGAGCCCGCCGTAGCCCTCGAAGGCCGACGACAGCGTCGGCAGGTCGGTCACGCTCACCACGGCGCGCTTGGCGGCGGCGTCGGCGCGCGCGCGCTCGCGCTGCTCGCGCATGTGCTGCTCGAAACCCAGCGTGTCGACCGCGACCCCGCGCTCGGCCGCGATCTCGCGCGTCAGCTCGAACGGGAAGCCGTAGGTGTCGTGCAGCACGAACGCGTCCTGGCCCGAGATGAGCATGGTGCAGTCGCGCAGCGCCTCGTCGATCTCCGCTTCCAGCAATTCCATGCCGCGGTCGAGGGTGCGCAGGAACGCCGCCTCCTCGGTCCGCAGGGCGCGCTGCACCTCGGGCAGCTTCGCCCGCAGCTCCGGGTAGCCGCTCGTGAGCGAGGTCACCACCGCGCCGGCCAGCTCGGCCATGAACTCGCGCGGGTAGCCCAGCAGCCGGCCGTTGCGGATCGCCCGGCGGATCAGGAAGCGCAGCACGAAGCCGCGCTCGCTGTTCGAGGGGTACACGCCGTCGGCGATCAGCATGGTGACCGCGCGCGCGTGGTCGGCGATGATGCGCCGCCGCACGAGCTGCTCGGCCGGCGGCAACGACGTCTGGCCGACCGCCGGCTGCGCCGCGACGATGTCGGCGAAGAGGTCGGTCTCGTACATCGAGGTCATGCCGTTGGCGACCGCGAGCATGCGCTCGAGGCCGGCCCCGGTGTCGATCGACTTGCGCGGCAGCTCGCTCAGCGTGCCGTCCGCGCCGCGGTTGTACTGCTGGAACACGACGTTCCAGATCTCGACGTAGCGGTCGCCCAGGTTGGGCCCGGTGTCCTCCGGTCCGGCCGCGTTCTCCGCGCCGGTGTCGTAGAAGAGCTCGCTGCACGGACCGCACGGCCCGGTCGGGCCCATGGTCCAGAAGTTGTCCTCGTCCCAGCGCGAGATGCGCGCCGGATCCAGCCCGATCTCGTTCTCCCAGATGCGCTGCGCCTCGTCGTCCGAGGTGTGGACGGTGACGTACAGCCGGGCCGGGTCGAGCTTCATGACCTCGGTGACGAACTCCCAGGCGAAGCGGATCGCCTCGGACTTGTAGTAGTCGCCGAACGAGAAGTTGCCCAGCATCTCGAGGAACGTGCCGTGCCGCCCGGTCCGCCCGACGTTCTCGATGTCGGACTTCGCGCCCGCCACCCGCAGGCAGCGCTGCACGGTGACCGCGCGCGGCGCCGGGGCGGGCGCGTCGCCCAGGAACACCGGGACGAACTGCTCCATCCCGGCGATGGTGAAGAGCGTGGTGCTCATCTCGTCGGGGATCAGCGAGGCCGACGGCACGTGGGCGTGGCCGTTGCGGACGAAGTAGTCGATGAAGGCTTGGCGCAGCTCTTGGGACGTCATGGGCGATCCCAGGGGTTCGCTAGGACCCGACTCGACACCTTAAGCCGAGTCGTCGAATCAGCGGGTGGATCGGCCGCCTACTGCAGGCGGTACATCAGCTGCGCGTGAGCGGTGATGCCGGGCTGGCCGGGGTCGGTGCCGTGCGCGGCGCCGTCGCTGTGGTAGATCACCACGATCGTGCTGCCGGGCAGGAGCGGGGCGTTCAGGGTGAGCTGCATGGCCGCGTTGCCCTGGGCGTCGGCGGTGAAGGTCGTGCGGGCGCCGGTCGCGTCCAGCGGGGCGAAGGCGGCGCCCGCCGCGCCGCGCCGCTCGAACACCGAGTAGACCCCGCCCGGGTTCAGCCCGGCGAAGCCCATCGCGACCTGCGGCTTGCTCGAGGCGGGGTCGTAGACCACCGTCCCGCGGGCCCCGAACCAGGCCCCCAGGTTGAAGCCCAGCGCCTTGCCCTGGGCGTTGAAGGCCGGCATGACCGGGTCGTCGGTCATCAGCGCCGGGCGCAGGCCGGCGGCGTGGGCGATGCCCTGCGCGCCGGTCACCGCCGCCGCGCCGGGCTGCTGGACGAAGACCTGCGGGTCGGCGAACTGGTCGGCGCGCGCCTCCAGCGCGGCTTGCTCGGCCCCGGTCACGAAGGCGTGCGTGACGTACGCCGCCGAGGCGGGCCCGGGGAAGACGGCGCCGACGAGCGCCGCGGCGATGCTGGCGAGCACGAACGATCTCATCGTTCCGAGCTTTACCAGGATCGCGCCCGGTCGTAACGCCGACCGGGCCGACGGCCCAAGCCCCGCTGGGCTATTTCTCCTGGAGGAAGTTCTTGAGCTTCTCGAGCGCCTTCTGCTGCAGGCGCGAGACGTGCATCTGCGAGACGTTGAGGCGCTTGGCGATCTCGGTCTGCGAGACGCTCTCGTAGAAGCGCAGGTAGAGGATCACCCGCTCCCGGCCGGTGAGGACCTGGAAGGCCCGCTCCAGGTTGGCCCGGTCCTCGAGCAGCTCCAGGCCGGCGTCGTTCTGGCCCACGTAGTCGGCCAGGGTCTGCGACTTCTTGTCGCCCTCGCCGTTGAGCTCGGTGTCGAGCGAGAGCAGGTTGTAGGCTTGGCCCAGCTCCTGCGCTTCGAGGATGTCTTCCTCGGACGCGCCCAGGTGCGAGGCCAGCTCGGCGACGGTGGGCGAGTGGCCGAGCTTGACGGTCAGCTTCTCGATCGCCCGGTTGACGCTGAGGTTGAGTTCCTGCAGCCGGCGCGGGACCTTGACGGCCCAGCCCTTGTCGCGGAAATAGCGCTTGATCTCGCCGACGATGGTCGGGGTGGCGTACGTGGTGAACTCGACGCCGCGCTCCAGGTCGAAGCGGTCGATCGCTTTGAGCAGACCGACGGTGCCGACTTGGATCAGGTCGTCGAGGGCTTCGCCGCGGTTGGCGAACTTGACGGCGAGGTAGCGCACCAGGTTGAGGTGGGCGACGACCAGCTCGTTGCGCAAGCGATCGAACTCGCTGACGCCCGAGTGGTCGGGACCGCTGTCGAGCGCGCGATCGGCGCGCAGCTCGGCGAACCGCGCGAACGCTTGCCGCGCGCGATTGCGGTCCCAACGTTCCTCGTCGACGTGGGGGACCGAGGAGCTCATTGGCTACCCCGTGACGCGTTTCGTCATGACGAGCTCCGTGCCGCGGCGCGGGTCGCTCGAATAGTCGACGCTGTCCATGAGTGCGCGAATGAGGAACACGCCCAGTTCTTCGGTGCGCCCGTCGTCGACACCGCCCGCCTTGACCGGCTCGAGGTGCAGGCCCGGGGAGTGGTCCCGGACGGTCACCCGCAGCTCGTCCTCGAGCGCGTCGCAGACGATCTCGATCACCCCGGCGTCGACGCCGCCGGCGCTCTGGATCGAGTTGGTGCAGGCCTCGGCGATGGCTAGCTTGATGTCCTCGATCTCGTCGACCGAGAAGCGCAGCCGGCTGGCCACGGCCGCGACGGCCAGGCGCGCGACCGCGACCCATTCCGCCCGGCCGGGAATCTTCAGCTCGACCGTACCGTGGGAGGACACCTCGAGGGGTTTGGTCGCCGGGTTCACACCAGCGCCTTCATCGCGCTCTGCTCGTCGTCGAAGATCCCGAAGATCTTGACCAGGCCCGTGATGTCGAAGATCTTCTTGATCTGCGGGTTCGTGCAGACCAGGTTGACCGAGCCGCCGTGCTCGCGCACGCGCTTGAGGCCGCCGATCAGGACGCCCAAGCCGGTCGAGTCGATGTAGCGAACCTTCTCGAGGTTGATGACCAGGTTGTAGTGCTCCTGATCGATCAGCTCGGTGATCGCATCCTTGACCTTCGGTGAGGTATAGACGTCGATCTCACCCGTCAGGTCGACGACGTACGCGTCGCCCTCGGACTCGCGGACGTTGACTTTGATATCCACCGTATCTCCTAGCTTTCGTTCTCGAGGGTACTGCGCTGCCGGTCCGCGGCGTCCTTGCCTTCGGCGATGGCGCCGTCGATGCGCGCCCGGGCTTCGTCGACGATCTTGCGGCCGCGGGCCAACAGATCGCCGGCGTCTTCGGCGCTGTCGCGGGCGCGCTCGCCCGCTTCACGCGCCTTGGCATAGAGAAGATCCCGCGTGTCCTCGCCCGACTGCGGGGCCAGGATCATCGCGAGCGCGGCTCCGGCGAGGGCGCCGATCGCGAGCCCGGTCACGAAACCGGGCACGCCGCCCCCGCTGCGTTCGTCAGCCACCGGCGATCTCGCCTTCGGGGGCCGAGCCGCGCCGGCCGGTGATCAGCCTGCGCAGGCCGGCGGTGATGCCGGCCAGCGTCGCGCCGAGGTTCACCAGCGCCGGAGTGACCGCGTCGGTGGCCAGCTTGGACGTCCGGCCGACCCCGCCCGCGACGCCTTCCAGCGTGCCGACGACCGCACCGAGCCGGGCCACCGTGGCGTCGGCGGTGTCGGCGATGCCGCCGACGTGGCCGAGCGTCTCGACCACGGGGGCCGAGACCGCGGCGATCTGGCGGTCGACCTCGTCGAGCGTGCCGTTCAGCCGGGCGAACAGCTTGGCCAGGCTGGAGCAGACGACGAACACGCCCGCGCCGATCAGCAGCACGCCGAGACCGACGCCGATGTCCAAAACGATCGCCCAGTCGAAACCCGAACCCGAAGTCAAAAACCGATCCTCCGCGCGCTCGCTAGAGCCACGGTCGGCGCTTTCCCAGATAACCGCTTCACGTAACGGGCACGGGTGTCCGAACGCTTGCCAGCAAATCCGGCAAGCAGCGGGCGACGCGCTCGATCTGGGCCGCGCTCGTCGTGCGGCCGAGCGAGAAGCGCAGCACCCCCAGCCGGTGGCGCGGGCTCAGGCCCAGCGCGGCGGCGACGTGGCTGGGCTCCAGCGAGCCGGCCGCGCAGGCGCTCCCGGCCGAGGCCGCGATGCCTTCCAGGTCGAGCCGCATCAGGAGCGCGTCGGAGGGCGCGTCGGCGAAAGCGACCGACAAGGTGCCGGGCAGGCGCGGCGCGCCGGCCGCGTTCACCACCACGTCCGGGATGCCGGCCGCGATCGCCGCCTGCAGCCGGTCGCGCAAGGCTCCGATCCGGGCCGCCTTCTCGGGCCGCTCGGCCTCGGCCAGGGCCAGCGCGCGGGCGAAGCCGGCGATCCCGGCCAGGTTCTCGGTGCCGGCCCGCAGGCCGTGCTCGTGCCCGCCCCCGACGATCAGCGGCTCCAGCGGCGTGCCGCGCCGCACGTACAGGACGCCGGTCCCCTTGGGGCCCTCGAACTTGTGGCTGGAGAGGGAGAGCAGGTCGACCCCCAGCGCCGCCACGTCGAGCGGGAGCCAGCCCGGCGCCTGGACCGCGTCGGTGTGGAACAGCACCCCGCGCGCGCGGGCCAGCGCGGCGAGCCGCGCCACCGGCTGGATCACCCCGATCTCGTTGTTGGCCAGGATGATGCTGGCCAGGGTGGTGTCCGGCCGCAGGGCGGCCGCGAACGCCTCGGGGTCGACCAGGCCGCGCGCGTCGACGGGGAGCCGGGTCACGCTCCAGCCCTCGCGCTCGAGCACCTCGACGGCGTGCAGGACGGCGTGGTGCTCGATCGCGCTGGTGACCACGTGCCGGCCGCGGTCCGCGCGCGCCCGGGCAGCGCCGACCACGGCCATCACGTCGGCCTCGGAGCCGCTCCCGGTGAAGACGATCTCGCGCGGCCCCGCGCCCAGGATGCCCGCCACGGTCGCCCGCGCCTCGTCGAGCGCGGCCCGCGCGGCGCGCCCCTCGGCGTGCAGCGAGCTGGCGTTGTAGCCCCCGCGCAGCAGCGGCAGCATCGCCTCGACGACCTCGGGACGAACGGTCGTCGTGGCGGCGTGGTCGAGATAGATCCGGTCCATCGTCTCGTACGACTCCGGCACGGGCGGAAGGTTGCGCCGCGGCAGGGGAGCCAGCCGACCGCGATACGGCAGCAAGTTCTAGCGGTCAGCCGCCAGCACGAGCGCACTGAAGCCGCGGCCGCTATCGATCTGGGCCACGAAAGCGGTGAGGCTGACGACGCGAATCGGCCGGCTGCGAATTCCGAGCCCGACTTTGCCGATGCTGTACACTGCACGCGGAGCGAACAAATCACTGTCGCGTGTGACGATGCAATCGGCGTCCGCGTTCATCGCAGTCTCGACGATCTTGTCATCTTTGGGATCTCGCACGCCCATCGGCACGTTGAAGATTTCCACGAACGTCGACGCCGCGGAAAAAAGCGATACCGTATCGAGCGCCTGCTCGTCGCTCAGACCGAGCTGCGGACGAGACAACACGTCGTGGAGCTCTCGAACCAGCGGATACGATGTAACGCTCGCGAAGCGTCGCTTAGCGAGCAGTGCAATCTGGAACACGAAACGGGCTTCGTTCCAGTACTCGTCCTTCATCGCCAAAGCGGCGGAGATGATGACGTTCGTGTCGATGACCGCCTTGAGCACACTGCCCCCGCGATCGACGACGCTCAGCCCTCGAAACGCCTGCCGTTGACTTCCGAGATCAGCCGTTCGTTCTCTTCGGGCGTGCGTTTGGGGCCTTTTCCGGCGTATTTTTCGAGATACGCTCGGAGGTCAGCGCGCAACGCGGCGCGGTCGGGTTGACCGTTCATCCGCTCGCGGATGACGCGGTCGATCCCCTCGCGCACGAGGTCGGAGACGGAGACCTGCTCGGTCGTCGCGACATGCTTGAGCGCTTCGAGACGCTCGTCGTCGACGTAGAAATTGGTTCGCTTCA
>JASLGJ010000046.1 GCA_030150085.1 Candidatus Elarobacter sp.
TGTCGCTCACCGTCGCGGCGCGGGTGGTGGAGCGCGCGCGGGTGCTGGCGGACGACTTCGGCGGCACGGCCTGCGCGTTCGACGAGGTGCCGGAAGCCGACATCTACGTCAACGCCACCCCGCTGGGCATGGTCGGCCAGCCGCAAGAGTCGCCGCTGCCGCCCGGCGCGCCGCGCGGCGCGGCCGCGTTCGACCTGGTCTACACTCCGCCCGTGACGCCGTTCCTGATCGACGCGGGCGCGCGCGGCCTGCGCATGGTGCCGGGTACGGCGATGTTCTTCGCCCAGGCCGCGGCGACGTTCGAGCGCTGGTTCGGCGTCGTGCCCGACGAGCGCGCGAGCGCGGAGGCGAGCGCGTGAGCGCGCTGCGCTTCCTGACCGCGGGCGAGTCGCACGGCCCGGCCCTGGTCGGCATCATCGAAGGCATCCCGGCCGGCTTGCCGCTCGACGCGCGGACGCTGCTCGCGCAAGCGCGGCGGCGCAAGCTCGGCTTCGGGCGCGGCAACCGGCAGAACATCGAGACCGACGAGATCCGCATCGTGGCCGGGGTGCGGCGCGGCGAGACGATCGGCGCCCCGGTCGCGCTCTACCTGGAGAACCGCGACCACGCCAAGTGGCTGGACATCATGCGCGTCGACGCACCGCCCGACGGGGCGCCCGCGGCGCGCCAGATTCACGTTCCGCGCCCCGGCCACGCCGACCGCGTGGGCGGGCTCAAGTACGGCCGGGACGACCTGCGCGACATCCTCGAACGGGCGAGCGCGCGCGAGACCGCGATGCGGGTCGCGCTCGGCACCGTCGCCCGCGCGCTGCTCGCGCAGCTCGGCGTGACGCTGAGCAGCCGGGTGGTGCGGATCGGGCGCGCGGTCGACGAGTCGCCCTGGCGCGACCTGCCCGCGGACGAGATCGACGCCTCGCCGGTGCGCGCGCTCGACCCCGCCGCGGCGGCCGCGATGGTGCGCGAGATCGAGACCGCCAAGGCCGCGGGCGACTCGCTGGGCGGCGTGTTCGAGGTCGTCGCGCAGGGCGTACCGCTCGGGCTGGGCTCGTACGCGCAGTGGGACCGCCGGCTCGAGGCCGAGGTCGGGCGCGCGTTCCTGGCCCTCAACGCGATCAAGGGCGTGGAGCTGGGGCTGGGCTTCGGCGCGGCGGCCCGGCGCGGCTCGGAAGCGCACGACGCCTACGAGCCCGGGGACGGCGTGCGCACGCGCTACCGCAGCAACCGCGCGGGCGGGATCGAGGGCGGCATGTCGACCGGGCAGCCAATCGTCGTGCGGGCGGCGATGAAGCCGATCGCGACGCTGATGAAGCCGCTCGACTCGGTCGACCTGCGCAGCGGCGAGGCGGCGCTGGCGCACGTCGAGCGGGCCGACACCTGCGCCGTGCCGGCCGCGGCTGTGATCGGCGAGTCGCTGCTGGCCCTGGTGCTGGCCGAGGCGGTGCTCGCGAAGTTCGGCGGCGACTCGCTCGCCGAGCTGCGCGAGCGCGTGCGGGCCTGGGACGAGCGGGTGCGTGCGCGCTAACGTCTGGCTGTGCGGCCCGCCGGGGGCGGGCAAATCCAGCATCGCCCCGCGCTTGGCGGAGCTGCGCGGCAGCACCGTGCTCGACGTCGACGCGCTGGTCGAGCGCGAGGTCGGGCTGACCGTCGCGGCGCTGGTCGAGCGCGACGGCATGGCCGCGTTCCGGGCGCGCGAGCGGGCCACGATCGCGCGCCTGGCGGAGCTGCACGACACCGTGATCGCGCTCGGCGCGGGCGCGCTGGAGGACGAGGCCAACCGGCGCGCGGTCGCGCTGAGCGGCACGCTGGTGTTCCTGGACGCCTCGCTGCGGACGTGCGCGGTCCACACCGCGTACGCCGCCGGCACGCGCCCGCTGCTGCGCGAGCCGGGCGCGCTGGAGCGCCTGCACGCCGCGCGCCGCCCGTCCTATCTCGCCGCGCCGGTGCGGGTCGCGGTCGACGGCCTGAGCCCGAGCGCCGCCGCGCAGGCGGTCGATGCCGCGCTGCGCGAGGAACGCGTCGTCCGCGTCGCGACCGCGCGGCCGTACGAGATCGCGCTCGGCCCGGCGGTGGTGGACGCGCTGCCCGAGCGGGCCGCGCCGCTGCCCGGCGGGCGGGTGGTGGTGGTCGCCGACGAGCGGGTCGAGGAGCTGGCCCTGCGCGCCGCGCGCGCCTACGACGACGCGGGCTGCGCGACGACCGTGCTGCGCGTGCGCGCCGACGAGGAGCTCAAGTCGCTCGAGTCGCTCGCCGCGCTGTACGAGTTCTTCGTCGCCGCGCAGCTCGACCGGCGCGGGATCGTGGTCGGGGTGGGCGGCGGAACGATCGGCGACGCGGTCGGCTTCGCCGCCGCGACCTTCCAGCGCGGGGTGCCCTACGTCGCGCTGCCGACCACCCTGCTGGCCGCGGTCGACGCGGCGATCGGCGGCAAGACCGGCATCAACCTGAGCGCGGGCAAGAACCTGGTCGGCACCGTGACCCAGCCCGCGCACGTCGCGATCGCGCCCCACGTCCTGCGCTCGCTCGACCCGCGCGACGTCGTGTCGGGCTACGGCGAGATGCTCAAGTACGGCCTGGCGCTGGATGCCGACCTGTACCGCGCGCTGCGCGCCGGCGAGGCCGCGCTGCTGGCCGACCCCGCGACCGCGCTGGACGCCATCGCGCGCTGCGCGCAGCTCAAGGCCGAGATCGTCGCCCGCGACGAGCAGGACCTGAGCGGCGTGCGCGCGGTGCTCAACTTCGGCCACACCGTCGGCCACGCGCTCGAGAAGGTCGCCGGTTACGGCGCGCTGCGCCACGGCGAAGCGGTGATCGTCGGCATGCGCGCCGCGCTCGCGCTCTCCGTCGCGCGCGGCCTGCTGGCCGAGGCGGTGCGAGCCGAGGCCGACGCCCACCTCGCCGGGCTGCCCGTCCCGCCGCTCTGGCGCGAGCTCGACGCGAGCGCGGTCGCGGCCGCGACCCAGGGCGACAAGAAGCGCCACGCCGGCGGGACGCGCTTCGTGCTGCTCGACGCGCTGGGCAGCGCGCGCCTGGACGACGAGGTGCGCGAAGCCGACCTGCGCGCCGCGCTCGCCGAGCTCGGCCTGGTGGATTCGCGTTCCGCGCATCCGTCGCGTTCGGGCTCCGGCCGATCCGCCGGTCGCCCTGCGGGCTCCCCATGAACGTCCTGGTGGTCAACGGGCCGAACCTGAACCTGCTGGGCGAGCGCGAGCCGGCGATCTACGGCCGCACCACCCTGCGCGAGCTGGAGCGGCGGGTCGCCGCGCACGCCCGCAAGCGCCGCCAGCGGGTGCGCTTCTTCCAGTCCAACCACGAGGGCGCGCTGGTCGACGAGCTGCACCGCCGGCGGCGCTGGGCCGACGCGATCGTGATCAACCCGGCTGCCTTCACCCACTACTCCTACGCCCTGCGCGACGCGCTCGCCGCGGTCGCGCTGCCCGCGGTCGAGGTCCACCTCTCCGACGTCGACGCGCGAGAGGAGTTCCGCCGGATCTCGGTCGTGCGCGACGTCTGCGTGGCGGTCCGCGCCGGCCGCGGCGTGGACTCCTACCTCGATGCGCTCGACCTGCTGGCGGAACGCGCCAAGAGCGAGAGCGAGCGGGCGCGCAGCGAGAGAAAGCAGGCGAAGCTCGCACGCAAGAACGGTGCGCCGTGAGCGAACCGCAGCAGCCGAAGGTGCCGCAGCAGCGCCGCATCGCCCGCACGGGAGCGCAGGTCGGCCCGATCGCGCTGGGCTGCATGGGGCTGTCGGAGTTCTATGCGCCGGTCGACGAGGCGGACGCGATCCGCACCATCCAGCGCGCGCTCGACCTCGGGCTGACGCTGCTCGACACCTCCGACATGTACGGGCGCGGGGCCAACGAGCGGCTGGTGGGGCGCGCGCTGCGCGGGCGGCGCGAGCGCGCGGTGGTCGCGACCAAGACCGGCATCGTGCGGCGCGCGGACGACCCGGCGTTCCGCGCGGTCGACGGGCGGCCGGAGTACGTGCGCGCGGCCTGCGACGCCTCGCTGCAGCGGCTCGGCCTCGACGTCATCGACCTCTACTACCTGCACCGGGTCGACCCGAACGTGCCGATCGAGGAGACCGCGGGCGCGCTGGCCGAGCTGGTGACGGCCGGCAAGGTGCGCGCCGTCGGGCTCTCGGAAGCCGCGCCCGCCACGCTGCGCCGCGCCACCGCGGTCGCGCCGCTGGCCGCGCTGCAGAGCGAGCTCTCCCTCTTCACCCGCGACGTCGAGCGCAACGGCGTGCTCGCCACCGCGCGCGAGCTGGGGCTGACCTTCGTCGCCTACTCCCCGCTCGGGCGCGGCTTGCTCACCGGCGCGGTGCGCTCGCCCGCCGCGCTGGCCCCCGGCGACCTGCGCCGCGGCGTCCCTCGCTTCGACGCCGAGAACCTGGCCCGCAACCTCGCGCTGGTCGACGCGCTGGCCGCGCTCGCGCGCGAGCTGGGCTGCACGGTCGCGCAGCTCGCGCTGGCCTGGGTGCTGGCGCAGGGCGACGACGTGATCGCCCTGCCGGGCTGCCAGACCATCGCGCAGGCGGAAGAGAACGCCGCCGCCGCGCACGTCGCGCTCGACGCGGCCGTGCTGGCCCGGATCGACGCGCTCGTCCCGCCCGGCGCCGCCGCCGGCGCGCGGCTGCGGGACCTGCGCTTCGTGAACCGCTAGACCGCTAAGCGGGCGCGTCGGGCGCCGAGGCCGGCGCGTCCTTTGCCGCGAGCGATGCGTCCTTCGCGAGCGGCACATCCCGCGGAGCTTGCGCGTCGAGGTCGAGCAGCTTCCACGAGTCCGCCTCGAAGCGCCAGCTCGGAATCGGCGGCTGCTCCAAGCCGCGCGCCAGGTTGCGCTCGTAGTCCGCGCGCGGGACGAGGCGGCCGCCCAGCGAGGCGAGGTGCGGCGAGTAGAGCTGGCAGTCGAGCGTGGCGATGCCGTGCGCGCGGCCGAAGGCGACCAGCGCGGCGAACGCGATCTTCGAGGCGTCGCTGCGGCGCGAGAACATCGACTCGATCGAGAACGTGCGGCCCAGGTCGAGCCCGAACAGGCCGCCGACCAGCTCGCCGCCGATCCAGGTCTCGAAGCTGTGCGCGCGGCCCGCCCGCCACAGGTCGAGGTAGGCCCGTTCCAGCTCGGGCAGGATCCAGGTCGGGCCGTCCTGGCCCTTGCGCGCGGTCGTCGCGCAGCCTTCGAGCACGCGCTCGAACGCGCCGTCGACCCGCACCTCGCACTCCGGCTTGCGGATGAAGCGGCGCAGCGTCGGGCGCATGGTGTGCGAGAGGCGGGCCTCCGCCACCGGGATCACCATGCGCTGGGCGGGCGCCCACCACATGACCAGCGTGCCGGGCTCGTAGAGCGGGAAGATGCCCTGCCGTGCGGCCTCCTCCAGCCGCGCGCCGCTGAGCGGGCCGCCCACCGCGAGCAGCCCGGCCACGCTTTCCGGCTCGCCGAGGGCGCGCGCGGTCGGCGGTAACGGCTCGCCGCCGTCGACCCGCGCGACCTTCTCCAGCAGGCTCACGAGCAGGCTCACGCCCGCGCGCGGCCGCGCCGCGGCGGCGCTAGCAGCAGCTCGCGCCGCCGGACGACGGCTCGCAGCACGCTTCGC
>JASLGJ010000051.1 GCA_030150085.1 Candidatus Elarobacter sp.
GGCTTGGGCGGCACTCGCACCGGAACCGGCTTGCGCGCCGGCGCGACCTTCGGCACCGGTATCGAACGCTGCGCCAGGGCCGGCGCGAGCCGTTTCGGCGGCGCGGCCGGGGGCGGCGGCTCGGCACGCCGCTTCGTCGGCGGGATCACCGCCGCGGGCGGGCGGCGCTTCTCGATCCGGATGATCGACGCCAGCGCGGTCACGTCGGGGGTGGGCGTCGGGCGCGGCAGCACGCGTGCGATCGCGACGGCGATGCGGTGGCCGAGCGCCGCCCACAGGCCCCCCGCGGCGAGGTGGACGAGGAGCGACGCCAGCAAGGCGAGCGCGAGGTAGGCACGGCGGCGGTCGCGGCGTTCGGGGGAAGAGAGCACGGGAGGTCCTAAGGGTTCACCATGATCGACACGCACGCCCACGTGCACGACCGCGCGTTCGACGACGACCGCGAGGCGATGCTGGCCCGGGCCCGCGCGGCGGGGGTCGACGCGATCGTCACGGTCGGCTGCGACGTCGAGGATAGCCGCCGCGCCTGCGAGATGGCTGGGGCCTACGGCTTGCTCGCGACGATCGGCATCCACCCCCACGAGGCGATCGACGCGCCCGCCGACCTGCCCGCCGCCTTCGACGCCCTGCGCGAGCGCCACGGGGAGCGCGTCGTCGCGGTCGGCGAGACCGGCCTGGACTACCACTACGACCACAGCCCGCGCCCGGCCCAGCGGCGCGTGCTCGCCGAGCAGCTCGCCTACGCGAAGGAGCGCGGCCTGCCGCTGATCTTCCACCAGCGCGAGGCCCACGACGACTTCGTGACCGCGCTGCGGGCCGGCTACGACCCGGCGGCCCAGCGCGGGATCGTCCACTGCTTCACCGGCTCGGCGGAGGAAGCGCGCGTCTTCCATGGCGAGTTCGGGCTGGTGCTGGGGATCGGC
This sequence comes from Candidatus Elarobacter sp., assembly GCA_030150085.1. Lineage (GTDB taxonomy): Bacteria > Vulcanimicrobiota > Vulcanimicrobiia > Vulcanimicrobiales > Vulcanimicrobiaceae > Vulcanimicrobium. The sequence continues at coordinate 924 of JASLGJ010000051.1, forward strand.
GGGGTGGTGACGTTCAAGAACGCCGGCGGCCTGCGCGAGGCGGTGCGGGCGGTCGGACTGGACGGGATCGTGCTCGAGACCGACTGCCCCTACCTGGCCCCGATCCCGCACCGCGGCAAGCGCAACGAGCCGGCCTTCGTGGCCGACACCGCCCGGGTCGTGGCCGAGACCCTGGAGACCGACCTCGCCACCGTGGTCGCGCGGGCCGACGCGAACGCGCGCCGGGTGCTGGGGCTTGAGGCCTTGGTATGAGGGCGGGCCCGCGCGCTCGTCTAAGATAGGCGGGATGGTCACGGACCCCGCCGGCAAGGGCGCCTACGTGCGCGAGATGTTCGCCACGATCGCTCCACGGTACGACCGAGCGAACCGCCTGCTCACCGCGGGCGTCGACGAAGCCTGGCGCAAGCGCGCCATCGCCGAGCTGGCCGCGCCGCGCGGCGGGCGCGTCGTCGACCTGTGCTGCGGCACCGGGGACCTGGTCTTCCACCTCCTGCGCTCGGACCCCGAACTGCGCGTCACCGGGGTCGACTTCACCGCCCCGATGCTCGACGGCGCGCGCGCTCGGGCCGCCAAGGGCGACCCCGCCCACCGGGCCGACTTCCTCGAGGGCGACGTGACCGCGCTGCCCTTTCCCGACGGCGCCTTCGACGGCGCGACGATGGGCTTCTCGATGCGCAACGTGGTCGACATCGTCGCCACGCTGAAGGAGGCGCGGCGGGTGCTCGTGCCCGGCAGCCGGTTCGTCAACCTCGACGTCACCAAGCCCCCCCACCCGCTGGTCCGGCGCCTGTTCGGGGCCTACTTCTACGGCCTGGTCCCGCTGATCGGCGGGCTGGTCGGCGGCTCCAAGCCGGCCTACCGCTACCTGCCAAACTCCCTGACCAACTTCCCCGACGCCGACGGGCTGGCCGAGCGCTTCCGCGCGGCGGGCTTCCGCGAGGTCCGCTACGTGCGGCTGGGCTTGGGGGCGATCGCCGTCCACGTCGGGGTCGCCTAGCGTGCTCGACCGGGCCGTCGACGGCCGGCGCGACCTCTACGCGCTGGTCGAGGACTTCTTCCGCTCCTCGTTCGGCACCGACAACGCGCTGATCACCGAGGCCGTGCGGCGCATGCTGGCGGCGGGCGGCAAGCGGCTGCGCCCGCGCTTCACCCTGCTGGCCGCCGAGGCCGTCGGCGCCCCGGCCGAGGAGCACCTGCGCCTGGCCGCGTTCATGGAGCTGATCCACGTCGCGACCCTGATCCACGACGACGTGGTCGACGGGGCGGAGACCCGGCGCGGGGTGAACGCCACCGCGGTCGACTTCGGCAACCGGATCAGCGTGCTGGCGGGCGACTACCTCTTCGCCTGGATCTTCAAGAACGTCACCGCCGATTACGCCCACCCGATCCCGCACATCCTGAGCGCGACCCTGGCCGACATCACCGACGGCGAGGTGCTCCAGCTCAAAGCGCTGGGCGAGCTGGGCACGACCCTGGACGCCTACGTCGAGATCGCGAGCAAGAAGACGGCCTCGCTCTTCTCCGCCTCGGCCGAGTGCGGGGCGATCGCGGGCGGCGGCTCGCCCTTCGCGATCAAGGCCCTGCGCGAGTTCGGGACCGCCTACGGGATCGCGTTCCAGATGCGCGACGACCTGCTCGACCTGACCGCCGACGAAGCCAGCCTGGGCAAGCCGGTCGGCAACGACCTGCGCGAAAAGAAGATGACGGTTCCCTTGGTTCTGGCGCTGGCCGGCGGGAATCGGGATTTTCGGGCCGACGTCGAACGTTTCTTCGCGGAAGGCGATGCCACGCGCGAGCGGATCGCGGGTATCGTGGCAGGGATCGGAGCGCAGGGTGGCCTGACCCGGACGGAAGCCGTTCTGGCAGGTTACGTGGAACGAGCGAAGCAGTCGCTCGCGCCGCTGGGCACCGCCCCGGCCCGTTCCGAGCTCGTCGCGCTGGCCGACGCGCTGCTGTAAGAGAGAGACATCGCATGTTTTCACCGATCGAAATCGCCGCCGTGGTCGGCGTCGCGATCCTGGTCTTCGGAGCCGACAAGCTGCCCAAGCTGGCCCGCAGCGCCGGCCAGGCCAAGAAAGAGTTCATGGTCGGGCAGGCCGAGGCCGACATCGCCGCCGAGCGGGCGCGCGAGGAAGCGCGCCGCAACGCCGACCTGCAGGCCTCGAACGTCGCCTCGACGCCCAACGGCGCGGGCGGCCCGACGGTCGTGCCCGACCCGACGACCGGCGCCCCCGGCCCCACCACCATCGCCCCGCCCCGCACATAGTGGTTCGCAGGTAGCTCGGGGTGCTCGCCGAGCGCAGCCCGCTCGAGGAGCGCGACAGCAGCGGGCCGGAGTGGGACCAGAAGGAGATGCCGTTCACGGAGCACCTGCGGGAGCTCCGCAACCGGCTCTTCGTCTGCGTCGTGACGGTCGCCGTGCTGGCGGTCGCGTTCCTGTACCCGGCGCAGAAGGCGATCCCGTTCCTGACCCACCTGTACTTCGGGAACGTCCAGCTGCACGCGTTCGGGCCGGCCGACGCGGTCTGGGCGATCTTCAAGTTCTCGATCTACGCCGCGATCGTGGTCGGCGCGCCGGTGATCCTGTACCAGGTCTGGATGTTCGTCGTGCCGGCGGTGCACCCCAAGACGCGGCGCGCGGTGTACAGCTACGTCGCGCCCTCGATCCTGCTCTCGGCGGCGGGGATCGCGTTCGCGCACTACCTGGTGATCCCGCGCGTGATCGGCGCCCTGCTCGGCATCACCTCGACCATCGCGGTGGCGACCTACGGGATCGAGTCGACGATCAACCTCGTGCTGCTGCTGTTCCTGGCCTTCGCGATCGTGTTCCAGACCCCGGTCGTGATGCTGCTGCTGGCCCGCATCGGCCTGGTCAACAGCACGCTGCTGCGCAAGTACCGCAAGTACATCGGCTTCGGCATGCTGGTCGCGGGCGCGGTCCTCGCGCCCGACGGCAGCCCGGTCACGATGACCCTGATCGCCGCCCCGATGTACGTCCTGTTCGAGCTCTCGATCTGGATCATCGTGTTCATGGAGCGCTCCTGGAAGCGCGAGGCGGCCGGTGGCTGACGCCGCCGCGCGCACCGGCGCGCCACGGGCCGCGCTGCGCGAGAGCTGGGACGACACGGTCCGGCTGTTCGCCAACGTCACCTTCGGCGTCTCGCTGCTCGCGGCGTGGGCCTTCCTGACCCTGATCGGGGTGGTGATCGAGCAGGGCAAAGACCCCTCGTTCTACGCCGCGAACTACGCGCCGCCGCTGGCGCGTGCGATCGTGCGGCTCGACCTGCTCAACATCTACCACAGCCCGGCCTACATCGGCGTGCTGGGGCTGATCCTGTGCTCGATGGCGGCCGCGACCTTCACCAAGGTCATCCCGCGCCGCATCCCGCGCTTGAACCCGGTCAAGATCGAGGCCATCCCGCTGCACGCCAAGGTGCAGGTCGCCGACGACCCCGAGCGGGTGCGCGCGCGGCTGGCGGCGTTCTTCGCCCAGCGCGGCTGGCAGGTGCGCAAGCGCGAGTTCGGCGGCGCCGAGTGGACCTTCGCCGACAAGAACAACTGGGCTCGGCGCGGCGTGCTCGTGGCCCACGTCGGCTTCGTCATCATCGCGCTCGGCACGACGATCTACTGGGCCAAGGGCTACAGCGGCCAGTTCACCGTGCTCAGTGGCCAGACCGCGACGATCCCCGAGAACGGCGCCAAGATCGCGCTCTCGCGCTTCGCCTACCGGATCGACCCGATCACCACCAAGGCCGGGGTGGTGTACCAGCCGATCGACTACGTCTCCGACGCCAAGGTGACCGGGCGCGACGGCGTCACGCGCGACGCGGTGATCCGCGTCAACCACCCCTACGACGTGGACGGCACCGACGTCTACCAGGCGACCTACGGCTTCGCGATCGACTTCGCGCTGAGCAAGAACGGCCGCCCCGTCGCCGGCCCCGACCACCCGCTCAAGGAGGGCGAGGGCTTCGTGGTCGACGGCACCTCGCGCGCGATCCAGTACCAGCGCTTCGTCGGCACGATCGACCGCGCGACCGGTCAGCCCGGCCCCGACCCGCGCCCCAACGACCCCGGCGTGGTGGTGCAGGCTTTCGACGGCGACACCCCGGCCGGGGGCGCGCTGCTCCCGCTCGGGCGCCCGGTCGACCTGGGCGCGGGCTACCAGCTCACCGCGGCCAGGTACGTGCTCTACTCGGGCTTCCAGTACCGCTACGACCCCGGCATCCCGGTGGTCGGCATCGGCGCCTTCGTGTTGCTGGCCGGGCTGTGCATCTCGTTCTACTTCCTGCCGGCGCGGCTGTTCGTGCTGGCCCGCCCGGCGCCCGACGGCGGCACCGAGGTCGGCGTCGCGGCGACCACGGTCAAGGGCTACGACGTGTTCGAGGACCGCTTCCGCGAGATCGTCGAGACCCTGCGCCGCGACGTCGGCGCGGAGCGCGGCGAAGCGCGGACCGCCGCGAGCTCGCCCCAGGCCAACCCCGCATAAGGAGCACCATGGACCCCACCAGACAGTTCTTGGACCAAGCGCTGCTCGAGATCGGCATCGCGGCGTACGTCACCGGGGCGCTCGTGCTGCTGGGCTTCTTCCTCACCCGCAAGCCGCTGCTGCGCACGATCGGCATGCCGCTGGCGATCGTCGGCTGCGCGGCCCAGTTCGCCGAGCTGGGGGCGCGCTGGTGGATGACCGGGGTCTGGCCGCTGACCAACCTCTACGGCTCGCTCTCGCTCTTCAGCGCCTGCGCGGTGGCGATCTTCCTGGCCTTCGCCTCCAAGTACGACCTGTCGTTCGTGGGCGGCCCGGTGCTCGCGCTGGCCGCGATCGCGCTGGGCTACGCGACGACCTGGAACGAGGGCACCATGCCCGCCGTGCCCGCGCTGCAGTCGTACTGGATCAAGATCCACGTCCCGATCGTCATCACGTCCTACGCCTCGTTCATGGTCGCGTTCTGCGTCTCGCTCACGTACCTGGCGAAGGCGGCGTTCGAGCAGCGCTACCGCAACGGCCCGGTCGCCAAGCTGCGCGGCGCCGCGGCGGGCGCGGGCGGCGCGAGCGTGGACCTGTCGGTGGGCTCGTCGTACGCGCCCGCGAACGACGGGCTGCGCGTCTCGCGCGACGAGACGCCGGCGATCACGCA
>JASLGJ010000052.1 GCA_030150085.1 Candidatus Elarobacter sp.
CTGTACGCTCGCCTCGCGCCGGTGGCGAACGCCTGGGCCGAGCTGCTCGGCCAGGCCGAGCGCTACCCGCCCGCGCTGGAGGAGATGCTAAAGCGCTGCGCGGCCGCCGCGCAGCTCCGCCCGACCCCGCTGCTGCTGCGCTACCGGGCCGGCGACCACAACGCGCTGCACCAGGACGTGTACGGCAAGGTCGCCTTTCCGCTCCAGGCCACGGTGCTGCTGAGCGCGCCGGAACGCGACTTCGCGGGGGGCGAGTTCGTCCTGGTCGAGCAGCGCCCGCGCCGCCAGAGCCTGGTCCACGTCGTGCCGCTGGGGCTGGGCGACTGCGTGGTGTTCCCCAACTCGGTCCGCCCTGCGCGCGGCGCGCGGGGGATCTACCGCACCGCCTTCCGCCACGGGGTGAGCGAGGTGCGGGCGGGCGAGCGGATCACCCTGGGCCTGATCTTCCACGACGCCGCCTAGCGGCCCGAACGCCGAAGGACCGCCGCCCCTCGCCCGATTGGACGGCCCCGAGCGAGAATTGGACGGTCACCTGCCTCGCCGTTCGTCGGACGGAGGGCGCTCGGATGCATGAAACCGTCGAGCGGTGGGAAGCATTTCGCCATGGACCAGATGGAGAAAAGTTCCGTCGTTCGGACGCGGCGCTATAATGATTTTCCAAACACGCCTACGAACCAAAGGGAGAAGATGGTGTCCGAGGCGGTTCTGACAGCCCCGGCCGAACCGGCCGAGGCTCGAACCAAGCGAATCTGGTTCTTCGAAGACGGCTCGGGAGAGATGAAGGACCTGCTCGGCGGCAAGGGCGCCGGGCTGGCCGAGATGACCCGGGCCGGGCTTCCGGTGCCCCCGGGCTTCACGATCACGACCGAGGTCTGCCTGGCGTTCTACGAGGCCGGGCGGCGCTTTCCGGACGGCCTGCAGGACGAGATCCGGGCCGCGATGCGCGAGCTGGAGAAGCGGCTGAAGAAGGGCTTCGGCAAGTCTCACGACCCGCTGCTGGTCTCGGTCCGCTCGGGCGCGCGGGTCTCGATGCCGGGCATGATGGACACGATCCTCAACCTGGGCCTCAACGACGACACCGTGATCGGGCTGGCCAAGCTGACCGGCAACGACCGCTTCGCCTACGACGCCTACCGGCGCTTCATGGCGATGTTCAGCACCGTGGTGCTCGGCATCGAGAAGGACGAGTTCGAGCACGTCGTCGAGGAGGCCAAGCAGAAGGCCGGCGTCGCGACCGACCCCGAGCTCCCCGCCGACCGCTGGAAAGAGGTCATCGCGCAGTTCCGCGAGATCGTGCGCCACCACACCGGCAAGCCGTTCCCGCAGGACGTCTACGAGCAGCTCGACCTGGCCATCCAGGCCGTGTTCGACTCCTGGAACTCCAAGCGCGCGATCGACTACCGCCGCTACAACAAGATTCCCGACGACTGGGGCACCGCGGTCAGCGTGTGCTCGATGGTCTTCGGCAACATGGGCGACGACTCGGGCACCGGCGTCGCGTTCACCCGCGATCCCAACACCGGCGAGAAGGCGCTCTTCGGCGAGTACCTGCGCAACGCGCAGGGCGAGGACGTCGTGGCCGGCATCCGCACCCCGCTCAAGATCGCCGACCTGAAGACCCAGCAGCCCGACGTGTACGGGCAGTTCGTCACCATCGCGGGCCAGCTCGAGCTGCACTACCGCGACATGCAGGACCTCGAGTTCACCGTCGAGCGCGGCAAGCTGTGGATGCTGCAGACCCGCAGCGGCAAGCGCAGCGCCGAGGCCGCGGTCAAGATCGCGCTCGACCTCGTCCACGAGGGCATCATCACCAAGGACGAGGCGCTGGCGCGCGTCGACGCCGCCTCGCTGGACCAGCTCTTCCACGCCCGCATCGACCCGCACGAGAAGTTCACCGTCGCCGGCAAGGGCCTCAACGCCTCGCCCGGCGCCGCGACCGGCACGATCGTGTTCGACGCCGACCGCGCCGCGGAACTGGGCGGCAAGGGTGAGGCGGTGATCCTGGTGCGGGTCGAGACCGCGCCCGACGACGTGCACGGCATGATCGCCGCGAAGGGCATCCTGACCTCGCGCGGCGGCGCGACCTCGCACGCGGCGGTGGTCGCGCGCGGCATGGGCCGCCCCTGCGTGGCCGGCTTCGACGCGATGACGATCGACCGCCGGGCCCGCACCGCCACCATCGACGGCCACGTGCTCAAAGAGGGCGACTGGCTCACCATCGACGGCACGACCGGCAACGTGGTGGTCGGCAAGCTCGCGCTGATCCCGCCGCCCTCGAAGCTGCCCGACTGGCTGGCCGAGTTCCTGAGCTGGGCCGACGGCGCCCGGCGCTTGGAGGTGTGGGCCAACGCCGACACCCCCGAGGACGCGCGCAAGGCGCGCGAGCTGGGCGCGACCGGGATCGGCCTGTGCCGCACCGAGCACATGTTCATGCAGACCGACCGCCTGCCGGTCGTGCAGCGCATGATCATCAGCGACACGCCCGAGGCGCGCGCGCAGGCCCTGGCCGAGCTGCTGCCGTTCCAGAAGGAAGACTTCGCCGGCATCCTCGAGGCGATGGCGGGCTTCCCGGTCACGATCCGGCTGCTCGACCCGCCCCTGCACGAGTTCCTGCCCTCGCTCGAGCAGCTGCTCGTCGAGACGACGGAGCTGCGCATCACCAAGGGCGAGAGCGACCCCGTCTACACCGAGAAGATGCGCGTCCTGGGCCGGGTGCGCGCGCTGCACGAGCAGAACCCGATGCTCGGCCTGCGCGTCTGCCGCCTGGGCATCCTCTATCCCGAGATCTACGCCATGCAGGTGCGGGCGATCTTCGAGGCGGCCTGCGACCTGCGCGCGCGCGGCGTCGACGCGCGGCCCGACGTGATGATCCCCGGCGTCGGCACGCCCGAGGAGATGCGGGTCACGCACGACGCGGCCAAGGCCGTCGCCGACGAGGTCATCGCGGCCCGCGGCGTCGAGGTGGCGTACCGCATCGGCACGATGATCGAGCTGCCCCGGGCCTGCGTGGTCGCCGGCGAGCTGGCCTCGATCGCGCAGTTCTTCTCGTTCGGCACCAACGACCTGACCCAGACCACGTACGGCTACAGCCGCGACGACGCCGAGGCCAGCTTCATCCCGCGCTACCTCGACCTGAAGATCCTCAAGGACGACCCGTTCCAGGTGCTCGACCGGATCGGTGTCGGCGGCCTGATGCGGATGGGCGTCGAGAAGGGCCGCGCGGCCCGCGGCGACCTGAAGATCGGCATCTGCGGCGAGCACGGCGGCGAGCCCAGCAGCGTGGCCTTCTGCGACGAGCTGGGCCTGGACTACGTGAGCTGCTCGCCCTACCGCGTGCCCATCGCCCGCCTCGCCGCGGCGCAGAGCGCGCTGGCGAAGTAAGCGCGTCGGCCGCCCGACCGGTTCGAGCAGACGAGAGCGTTCCGCGCGTGCGCGGGACGCTCTCGCCGTCTCGGCACTTCCCGGCGGGCAGAACGCGGTGAGCCGGTGATGCCCCAGACGATCGCCCTCGCGACGATCGGCTTCACGCGGACGACGGCGGAGCGTTTCTTCGCCAAGCTGGCGGGGGCCGGCGTGCGGACCGTGCTCGACACGCGCCTGCGCACCGGTGGGCAGTTGTCCGGCTTCGCGAAGACGCCCGACCTGCCGTTCTTCCTGCGCACCGTCGCGGGCATCGGCTACCGCCACCTGCCCGAGCTCGCGCCCACCGAAGACCTGCTCGACCGCTATCGCGCCAAAACGCTGAGCTGGGACGCGTACGCGGCGGCGTACCGCGGACTGCTGGAGGAGCGGCGCCCGGAACGGGCGCTCGACGCCGCTTCGCTCGACCGCGCTTGTCTGCTGTGCTCCGAGCACACCGCGGACAACTGCCACCGGCGGCTGGCGGCGGAGTACCTGCGCGAGGTCCTGCGCCCGGAGGTCGACGTCGATATCGTCCATCTCTGACGCTCGGCGCCGAGCGGGGATGCCGGGTTGCCATCGGGCATCCTAGGTGCATGGCGAACGACGGGCACGATCACGATCACGACCACGCTCATCACGACCACGACCACGTGGACCGGGCCGAGGTCGAGCGCCAGATCCGCGAGGCGGTGGACGAGCCGCGGGCGGAGATTGTGCGGATGCGGATTCGGTTCCGGGTCCTCTACGACATGATGGTCACCAAGGACCGGGAGCTCGCGCGCGAGTTCGGGCGGCGCTACCGGGAGGCGATGCGGCGCGACTTCCAGCCGCTGTGGGACCAGCTCGTCACCCACGACGCCGGCGTCTTCGCCGCCGAGCACGGCGACTGGCTCGCGGGCGAGACGCGCCACGAGCGCGCCCTGCTCGGCAACGAGCTGTTCGAGGAGCTCGAACGCGAGTGGGACCGCTGGCGCGAGAACCTACCCGAGGCCTAGTTCGGCGAGCGCTGCTTCCAG
>JASLGJ010000066.1 GCA_030150085.1 Candidatus Elarobacter sp.
CGCAGCCCCAGCGCCGAGCCGTCGCCGAAGAACGAGGTGATCGCCTCGGGCAGGTAGCCCGCCGGCAGGATGACGTCCTCGATCCCCGCCGCCTTGAGCCGGCGCAGCGTCCGCTCGAGGAAGGGCATGTTCATGACGGGGACCATGGGCTTGGGCGTCTCGAGGGTGAGCGGCCGCAGCCGCGTCCCCTCGCCGCCGACGAGGACGACTGCCTGCACGCATTCTCCTGAAGGGCGAGTAGCGACGCCCCGCGCGCGAGCGGGGCGTGACCGACCTGAATATCGCAGCGGGCGTGCCGGATGCCTGCCGGGTAGGCGGCGCCGCCGCGCCCGGCGCCGAAGGGGGCTTGCCAACTCGGGCGCGGCCCCGTATCATAGGTCGTCGGCTGGGGTTCTTCAGCCGTGCCATGGTCCCGGTTCGTCTAATGGTAGGACAGCAGACTCTGACTCTGCTTATCGTGGTTCGAGTCCATGACCGGGAGCAGCGGCCCTATCGTCTAGAGGCCTAGGACGCCGCCCTCTCACGGCGGTAACACGGGTTCGAATCCCGTTGGGGCTACCAAGAACGAAGACCGCGCTGCGAGGCGCGGTCTTTTCGTTTCGGGATCTTTGCGCGGCCGCCCGCCCGCGGGAAAGGCGAGGAAGCGCACAGTCCGAAAGCGGCGGCATGCTCGGAAACGCTCTGCGGGGCCTCGGCTCGGATACCGCCGCCGGCGTGCGGCGCGTCCTCTCGATCATCGTGCTGATCGCCGGGCTCGTGTTCCTCGGGATCGTCGCGTGGATCGTGCTGCAAGTGCGGGCCTCGAACGACTGGTCGGAGATCCGCCAGGTGTGCGGGCCGATCGTCGCCTGGGCCCTGCTCGCCGTCTTCACCGCGTGCGCGGCGGTGATCGCCGACGCGAGCGAGCGCCGCAACGCGCTTCGCCTCGCGTCGGCGCGCGCCGGTGCGGCCGCCACGGCGGCCGGTCCGCTGGCGGTTTCGACGTATGCCTGGCGCGGAGCGGCGCTCGCCGGCCTCGCGATCATCGCGTTCAGCCTCGCGCTCGTCTCGTCGGCCCAGATCGGTCACTTGCGGTCGATCACGACCTTCAATCTGCGCGGTAACGGCACCGTGGCGCCGTGCGTCGCGAAGATGTGGTCGCCGTCGATCGCGGTCACGGACGATTATGTTGCGATCGACCTCAGCATCTATTGCCCGAACGCGCCGGTGAACGGGATGCCGGCGATCACGGCGTCGTACGGACAGCCCGACGCGAAGGCCGTGACCGCGTTCGTCGCCGCGAAGACGATGCGCCCGAACGAGCGCGTCTGGCGCTGGTTCGTCACGCTCGGAAGCGGAGAGCAGCCGCTGGACGTGCGCCTCACCTTCCTCGGCGATCAGATCGCCGTGCCGCTCGACCGGATCAGCGTGGCGAAGCCGACGACCCTGGTGTCGCTGACCGAGGACACGACGGCGATCGGCGGCCTGCTCGGAGCGGTGATCGGCGTGCTCGGCACGATCGGCTCGCTCTTCAAGGGCTGGCGCAATCATTCGTCGACCGTCGTGACCACCGACCCGAGCTGACGGCGAGCGCGGTCGCGCGTCTCGGCCAGAGCCCGCCAGGACTCGGCTCAGCGGCGTGCTCCAAGCGTCCTACGGCCGCTAGCCGGTCAGCAGCTCGCGCGGGACGCTCGCGGTCGCGGCATCGTCGGAGTCATTTCACCGGGATCATCACGTGCTCGTACGGCGTGCCGGCCCACATCACGTAGGGCTTCGTCGGGTCGGCGTCCGGGGTGCGCGGGTAGTCCAGCGACTTGGCGGCCGGGCCGAGGATCATCACGTGCGGTCCGGTCTTGATCCAGTGGTTGGTCGGCGTGGCGGCCGTCGCCTCGGGATCGGTGTTGCTGGCCCCGTTGTCGCCGGCGAGCATGTACGCGAACCCGACCGCATCGGGCGGCGACTTGTGGGTCATCATGGCGGTCATCCACTGCCAGCCGTTCTTGTCGGTGCACATCGGCGTGCCGTCGGGAACCGCCGTGCAGGTGAAGTCGTTGGTCCCTTTCTGCACGGTCCGCATGGCGCCGTTCCCGTCCATCGCGACGATCGTCGCGCCTTTCACGATCGCCGGCGGAGCGGCCGGCATCACCTTGGCGATGAAGTCCGCGTCCGAGCCCGCGCCCGGCTGTTGCTGGGCCTGGGCGGCGGGAGCAAGCGCGAGCAGCGAAACGCCGACCGCCAGGCCCACGGCGTTGAGCCGCTGCGTGATCTTGGTCTTCATGTCGGTATCCTCTCGAGCGAGGAGCTGCGCTCGTTGGTATGGACGCCGCATCGCCACAGGCACACACGCGGGGAGGGCGAGGCGGGTACGCCGAGCGTCTGCGCCGGAAAGTTCGGTCTCCTCCGCACGCTCCCTGGTGGAAGCGCTCCGGCGGCGTATGCCACGACGGAACAGTGAGGCGCTTCAGCGGACCAGCGCCATACGCCGACCACGCGATCGCTTTCCGTTGGCTTACGTCTTCGTGACGACCGGCATGACGAATGCGCCCCAGCCTCTCCCGGAGACGATCGGGGACCCGACGAACCTTCCGCCATGCGGACGCGGGAGATCGAAGCGCTCGGGCGGGTGCCCCGGCTGGACCTGATCGGCGGGCCGACGCCGATCCAGCGGCTGGAGCGGCTCGAGCAGGTCCTCGGCGCCGAGCTGCGCGGGGTACGGCTGTTCGCCAAGCGCGACGACTTCATGGGGCTGGGCGGCGGCGGCAACAAGCTGCGCAAGCTCGAGTTCCTGCTGGGCGACGCCCGCGCGCGCGGGTGCGACACGTTCGTCACCGTGGGCGGCATGCAGTCCAATCACGCCCGCTTGAGCGCCGCGGCGGCCGCGCGCGTGGGCCTGGCCTGCGAGCTCGTGCTCAACCAGCAAGTGCCGCGCTTCGACGAAGAGTACCGGCGCAACGGAAACATCCTTCTGGACGGCATCTTCGGGGCCACGGTGCACGAGCTGCCGGGCGACGAAGATCCCTTGGCGTTCGCGCACGAGCGCGCGGCGCGGCTCGGGCACGACGGGCGCCGCGCGTACGTGGTGGGCTCCGGCGGCTCATCGCCCACCGGCTGCCTCGGCTACGCCGCCTGCGCGCAGGAGATCGCGCAGCAGGAAGAACGGGTCGCGGGCGGGTTCGCGCGCATCGTGCTGCCGAACG
>JASLGJ010000377.1 GCA_030150085.1 Candidatus Elarobacter sp.
CCGGGCTGGGCGTGGGCGCCGCCGACACGGCCGGTGCGGGCGGCGCGGTGGCGGGGGACGGGGTGCCGATCAGGGTTCCCGGGGTGGCGACGTTGCCGTTGGGAGCGGGCGGCGGCGGGGGCGTGACGGCCGTGGCCGGGCCCGGCTGGGCGACCTGGGCGACGGCGGTGCCGCCGAGCGCGGCGACCGCGATGCCGACCAAGACGAGCTGACGAACGTTCAACGAGGCTCCTCGGGAGAGTAAGACACGGTTCTATTGTCGGGCACCGGGGTGCAGGCCTTCGCTGCGCCCACTGCCGATAGGTAGTGCATCCACCGGCGACGCTTCGTCGCCCGGTTGCACTCGTCGTTCAACGCATGAGGTCTAGGCGTTTGTTTCACCAGCGCTCGCTCGGGCTGTTCCTCGGCGCCGCACTGCTCTCGGGCTGCGGCGGGGGATCGTCGCCCATCCAGGGTCCACCTTTGATCGCCCGGCCCAACGCGGTGGGGACGCAAGCCCAGTTCAGCGGCACGCTGAGCGAGACCGACGTCAACAACCTCATCGCGTCCAGCCCGGTCAGCACCACCTCCAGCGCGGCCGTCACCGAGACGGTCGCGACCGGCGCGGACAGCGCCGGCAACAGCACCTTCACGAGCACCGAGACGGCCGCCTCGGCGCTGCGCACGGTCACCACGACGACCGTCGCGACGGTGGCCTATCAGACGCAGGCGAGCGGGTCGCTCGCGGTGCGCGCGCTCAAGACCGTCGCGACCGACTCCAACGGGGTCACCTACGAGACCGACTACGGCAGCAACAACGGGCTGCTGACGCTCCTGCCCGAGACCGCCGGCAGCTTCACCAACGACGCCAAGGCGACGTACAAGGAGACCGATCCGGGCCAGAACGTCGCCGTCGGCGGCACCCAGAGCGTCACCACCGAGCGCGACGTGAACGCCGACGGCTCGTACGTGCAGACCACCGGGACGTTCGACTCGGCGCTCCAGCCGGCGACGAACACGGCGCGCCTGGCGGCCGACTTCAGCGGCACGCTGCAGCTCACCAACCTGCCCGGTGGGCGGCTGTTCACCTTCCAGAAGCCGGCCGGCGGGACGATCACCTACGTCTACCACAACGGCGCGGCGAACAACGGCGCCGGCTCCGACACGAGCGCGACCGTGCCGAACTGGATTCCGGCCGGCCAGAGCGTGCCGTCGGTCGAGACCGACACGATCGCGCCCGGCGCGACCATCGACCCGGCCTGCAAGCCGGCCGCGAAGTACGGCACGAGCGCGACCAAGGTGACCCAGACCGTCACGGCCGCGGACGCCGTGCTGGGCACGCTCGAGACGCGCGTCACCGCGGCCTACGACGTGCTCGGCGCGGGCACGATCTGCGCCACCGTCGCCGACACGATCCAGACGTTCTACGACTTCAGCGAGCAGGAAGGGGCCGCGCCGCGCCTGTTCCCGTCCGGCTCGGCCACCGTGCCGGCCGAGACCGTCACGATCGCCGAGACCCTCGCGCTGCAGTCGACCACCGCGCCGGGCACCAGCGCGGCGCGCCGCGCGCCCGACGCGCTGGCCCAGGCCGGCGCGATCCTGCCCCCGGCGCTGATCGCCGCGCGGGCCCAGCACCTCGTCCACCAGCGGGCCCTGCAGCGGCTCGCCGCGCTGCGCCACACCGGAGGAAGCTCGCTGTGATCCGCTCGTTCTCCCATGCCCGGCGGGCGCTGGCGCTCGCCGCGCTGACCGCCCTGGCGGCCTGCTCGGGCGGGGGCGGCTCGCACGCCGCGCTCCCCGCCGCGCCGAGCGCGGGCGGCAGCGCACCGGCCGCGGGCAAGCTCACCACGAGCCTGGTTCCGCCCGCCAAGTTCACCGCCAGCGCGACCAAGCTCGGCCCGGCCACCGGCATCTCGACCCTGGTGATGCACGTGGTGGTCAACCTGCGCGACGCGCGCGGGCTGGCCGACTACGCCGCCGCGGTCGGCAATCCCAACGACGGCCGCTACCGGCAGTTCCTGACCGCGAGCCAGATCGGCGACCGCTACGGCGCCGCGCCGAGCGACTACGCCGCGGTGGCGCAGTACTTCGCCGCCAACGGCCTGCGCGTGGGCGGCTGGCCGCAGCGCCTGGGCCTGACCGTCGCCGGCCCGCGCGCCGCCTTCGAGAAGGCCTTCGGCACGACGTTCGCGCTCTACCGCAGCGCCGAGGGCCACACCCTCGTCGCGCCGAGCGGCCCGATCGCGTTCTCGCGCCCGCTCCCGGTCACGTCGGTGGCCGACGCGATCGTCGACCCCCAGGTCAAGCACGTCAACTACGTGCGGGGCGGCAGCGGCGGCCCGCAGAGCGGCTCGCTGACCGGCAACACCCCGCAGCAGATGGCGGCCGCCTTCGACTTCACCGGCGCCTACGCGGCCGGCTTCACCGGCAAGAACATCACCCTGGGCATCATCGGCACCGGGCCGATCGCCCCGCAAGACTTCAGCGCCTTCAAGAGCCAGTTCGGCTGGGGCGGGGCGGCCACGCTGACCCAGGTCAACGTGCAGCCCGGTCCGGCGGCCGACGCCGGCAGCTCGCCGACCGCCACCCCGCCCCCGGTCACCGCACCCTGCACGACCGGCAGCAACCCCAACCTGCCGCCCTCGGAGTCGCCGACCGCGACCTGCAACCCCGAGGACGGCGAGGCCCAGATCGACACCGAGCAAGCGGCCCTGGCCAAGGACGCCAAGATCGCGTTCTACCTGGCCTACGTGCCCAACGAGTGCGCCGACCCGAGCGGCACGCCGTGCGCGCCCGACCCGAGCACCGGCCTGGGCTACGCCTACCAGGGCCTGGCCGAGTCGGACGACGAGATCCAGCAGGCCATCGCCGACAACAACGGCAGCGGCGGCCCCGACGTCCTCTCGCTCAGCTACGGCGGACCCGAAGTGCTCAACTCGTTCTACGTCAGCAGCGACGGCGGCCAGACCTACGACCCCAGCGCCTTCGGCGTGTCGGAGTTCGCGGCGCTGGCGGCCGAGGGCGTCGCGACCTTCGTCTCGTCGGGCGACCAGGGGGCCCAGTCGTGCGCGCCCTACAGCCTCTCGCGCGAGAACCAGAACTGCGTGTCGTACCCCGCGGGCGACGTCAGCGTGACCTCGGTCGGCGGCGTCTTCGTGCCCATCAGCAACGCCGGCCAGCTGCTCGGCCCGCTCACCGCCTGGGGCAACCAGACCGGCAGCGGGGCCAGCGGCGGCGGCGTGTCGACCATCGTCCCCAAGCCCACCTGGCAGACCGGCCCGGGCGTCGTGGCGAGCGGCCGCAACCAGCCCGACGTCTCGCTCGACGGCGATCCGTCCAGCGGCATCGCGGTGCTGCTCAACACGCCCTTCGCGACCGCCCACCTGGGCGTGTACGGCGGGACCAGCGTGGCCACGCCGCAGATGGCGGCCATGTGGGCGCTCGTCCTGCAGGCCTGCGCCCAGACCCCGAGCTGCGCCAAGGCCGGCGGCGGGCACCCCTACCGGCTGGGCAACGCGGCCCCGCTGCTGTACGGGATCTACAACAACGCCGCGCTCTACCCGGCGACCATCTACGACGTCACCTTCGGCAACAACGGCCAAGTCGGGTGCGAGTACAACGGCACCTGCGACCCCAACGCGCCGCCCCCGACCCCCGTCCCGGGCTACACCGCGGGAACCGGCTACGACAACGTGACCGGCCTGGGCGTGCCCTTCGCCCGCCACCTGATCAAGGCCGTCGCGGGCGTCTAGGCGCCCGCCGGCCGGCTCGCACGAGGGGCTCCGGGGGCTCGCTCCCGGGGCCTCTTGCACGCGGTGGTATACTTTTAAGGCTGTGAAGACCCAGGTTCACCCCAAATGGCATCCCGAGGCGAAGGTCACTTGCGCCTGCGGTGCCCAGTTCACCACCGGCTCGACCTCGCCGTCGATCTCGGTCGAAGTTTGCTCCAACTGCCATCCCTTGTGGACCGGGCAGCAGAAGTTCCTCGACACCGCGGGCCGCGTCGAGAAATTCAACCAGCGCGTCGCGATGGCCGAGAAGAAGAAGGCCGAGTCGGCGACCCGCCGCGAGCGCAAGCAGCAGGCCGACGCCGCCGCGGAAGCCGCCCCGGCTTCGGTTTAGCCAGCTCGTCCCGCTCCCGCGAAGCGCGCCGCATCCCGGCGCGCTTCTTTTCATCCTGATGCAGTACACCGACCGCCTCGAGACGCTCTCGAAACGCTTCGACGAGATCGACGCCGCCCTCGCGGACGCGAGCGGCGGGTTCGATCAGGCCCGCTTCACCGCCCTGATGAAGGAGCGCTCGGCGATCGAGCCCACCGTGGCGGCGTTCCGCGCGTACAAGGCGCTGCTGCGCGAGGTGGCCGAGAACGACGCCCTGCGGGCCGACAAGAGCGACCCCGAGCTCTCCGCCCTGGCCGAGGAAGAGGCGCCCCTGCTGCGCGAGCGGCGCGCCGCGCTGGAGGCCGAGCTGCAGGAGCTGATGCTCCCGCGCGACCCCAACGACGACAAGGACGTCTTCATCGAGATCCGGGCCGGCGCGGGCGGCGACGAGGCCGGCATCTTCGCGGGCGACCTGCTGCGCATGTACACCCGCTTCGCGGAGTCCAAGAAGATGCGGGTCGAGCTGCTCAGCGAGAGCGAGAACGAGGCCGGCGGCTACAAGGAAGTGGTGATCGCGGTCAAGGGCGGCGAGCCCTACCGCTGGTTCAAGTACGAGTCGGGCGTGCACCGCGTGCAGCGCGTCCCCGCGACCGAAGCGGCGGGCCGCATCCATACCTCGACCGCGACGGTCGCGGTGATGCCCGAGGTGGCCGACGACGGCGAGATCGAGATCCGCTCGACCGACCTGCAAGTCGACACCTTCAAGGCCTCGGGTGCGGGCGGCCAGCACGTCAACAAGACCGAGTCGGCGATCCGCATCACCCACAAGCCCAGCGGCATCGTCGTCTCGTGCAGCGAGGAGCGCTCGCAGCTGCAGAACCGCGCGCGCGCCATGGACATGCTGCGCGCGCAGCTCGCCGCCAACCAGCGCCGCGAGCGCGAGGAAGCCGAAGGCGCGCTGCGCCGCAGCCAGGTCGGCACCGGCGACCGCAGCGAGAAGATCCGGACCTACAACTATCCCCAAGACCGGATCACCGACCACCGCATCAACCAGAACTTCCAGAACATCCCGGATATTCTCGCGGGCAAGATGGACAAGCTGATCGCCGAGCTGCAGACCGACGAGAAGGCGCGCCTGCTGGCGGGCGAGACGACGGCCGCCTGAACGGATCGCGCGCGCTTGCGTGCGCGATTGCATACAGAGCGCTGACGAACCCGTGATCCGCCACACGGGTCCAGGGCAGGCAGGCCAGGCCGCTTGGTCGAACTCGCGCGGGCAGCGCGGGGGTGATGGGAGCTTATCGTGAGCGCTGAACCGATCGAGACATCAACCGTCGAGCAGCGGCTGACCGATATCTGGAAGAGCCTGCTCGGCGTCGACGCGCGCAGCGACCAACGCTTTTTCGACTTGGGCGGAAGCTCGCTCACCGCGCTGACCATGATCGTCGACGTGCAGGCCGCGTTCGGGGTCGAGATCGACGTGACGGCGTTCTTCGAGACGCCGACCATCGCCACGCTCGCGCGCACCATCGGCGAGCGCGGGTGAACGAGCTGACCGCGGCCGCGCTGGACGAGCTGCGGATCGAGAGCCACGACGGCATCGCGCTGCGCGTGTACCGCTCGGCGCCCGATCCCGCCAAGCCGGCGCTGCTGATCGTGCTGCCGGCCACCACCACGGTCGCGCTGATCGGCGCGGCGGCCGACCGCCTCGCGCGCAGCTTCAACGTGATCACCTGGGAGACCAGGCTCGTCCACGATCCCGTTCCGGCCGGCGACGAGGCGAGTGCCATGTCGCTGCAGGCCAACGTCGCCGACTTGGAGAGCGTGTTCCGCTACTTCGAGCTCTCGCGCGCGTACCTGATCGGCTACTGCACCGGCGCGCCGGTCGCGCTCCACGCCGCCGGGCGCCACCCCGGCTGGTTTCCCAAGCTGGCGCTGGTCGCGGGCTCGTACTTCACCCAGCCCGGGGAGTGCGAGCTGACCCAGCACGAGCGCGACATCCTCAAGATCATGCCGCACATCGCGGCCGACGAGAAGAACGCCGCGGCGCTCTCGAAGACCTTCGTGTACCTGCGCGACTCGGGCAAGCTGCAGGGCGACGCGTTCGCGCTGGAGACCTATCGCCCGTTCTACGAAGGCCGCTCGCTGTACCGGCTGGGCCTGCTGGTCGACGACCTGATCCGCCACGGCTCGCGCCCGGCCGCGCGCGCGGTCGCGGTGCCGGCGCTGGTCGCGGCGGGCCGGGACGACACGCAGACGCACTACGCCAGCTCCGTGCTGCTCCGCTCCGAGCTGCGCGACGCCGAGCTGTACCTCGACGACGGCGACCACTACGCGTTCTGCCGCGGCGAGGCGCTGCTCATGGAGCGCATCGCCCGCTTCTTCGGCGAG
>JASLGJ010000174.1 GCA_030150085.1 Candidatus Elarobacter sp.
TCGAAGCGCAGCGCGTGGCGCGCGCGCTTCGACGGGATCGAGCGCGGCGGTGGCGTCGGGCACGACCGGGTCGGCCGCGGCGCGCGCCTCGCGCAGGTGCCGGCGGCGGGCCGAGCGCGCGGCGTCGAACGCCTCGCGCCGCACGCAGGCGATCAGGAACGGCAGCAGCGCGCCCCGCTCGGGACGGTACGCGCCCGCGCTCCAGACCCGCACCAGCGCGGCGTGGACGGCGTCCTGGGCGGCCTCGCGGTCGCGCAGCACGTCGTACGCGACCGCGCGCAGGCGCGGCGCGTACGCGCGGTACGCCGTCTCGAAGGCCGGCCCGTCGAACGCCACGCGCGGGGCTTCGACGCGGCTCAGCCCTCCGCCAGCGTCCGGTCGTGCCATGCCGCGGGCCGGTCGAGCCGCACCGTGCGGTAGCCCAGCACCCCCAGCAGCGAGCCCGGCGCGACCGCCAGCGGCCCCGGCTTGGCATTCGGCGTGCCGGGCGCGGCCTGGGGGAACGCGGTCGCGCGCGCGGTGGCGAAGCGGATCGCGCCGTCCTGGTGCTCGAGCACCTGGTGGATGTGGCCGTTGAGCACGGTCACCGCGCCGAAGCGGCGCAGCAGCGCCAGCGCCTTGGCGCCGTCGCTCGTCGTCCAGCCCCACTCCGGCGCGGCCGCGAAGAGCGGCACGTGGCCGAACACCACGATGGGCGTGTCGGCCCGGCGCGCGGCCAGGTCGTCGGCCAGCCACGCGAGCTGCTCGTCGCCGAGCATGCCCATCGTCTCGCCCTCGCCGACGTTGATCAGGGCCACGAAGTGCGCCCCGCCCTGGTCCCACGCCGACCAGCCGCGCCCGCGCGCCTCGCTCCGCCCGAACGCGGCCGCGAAGCGCTTGGGGCCCTCGGTGCCGATCACGTCGTGCTCGCCGGGAATGGTCAGCAGCGGCGCGCGCAGGTCGCTCAGGATCGCGCGCGCGTCGTCGAACTCCGCCGCCTTGCTCAGGTGCGTCACGTCGCCGGTGTGGATCACGAAGGCCGGCTGCGCCGGGAGCGCGTTGACCGCGCGCACCGCCTGCTGCAGCGTGGCGCGCACGTCGGGGTTGGCCGGGCCGGCGTAGCCGATGTGGCTGTCGCTGATCTGGGCGAAGGCGAAGCCGCGCGGCGACGCGGCGGCCGGGCGGGCCAGCCCGTCGGCGCCCAGCGCGTAGACGATGCCCGCCCCGGTCCAGGCGACGTGGCGGACGAAGTCGCCCCGCCTCACGGCGCGCTCCGCACGACGATCGTGCCGCGCATGCCGGGATGCACCGTGCAGTGGTATGCCAGCTTGCCCGGGGTGGTGAAGGCGTGCGTCCAGCGCTCGCGGTTGGCCAGCCCCTCGGAGTCCCACGAGCCGTCGTCGGCGGTCGCGGTGTGCGCGTCGTCGTCGTCGTTGACGAAGGTCACCTTGTCGCCCGCCCGCACGGTGAGCGTCGCGGGCACGAAGGCCATGTCGCGGATGTGGACCGTGGCCCCGGGCGGCGGCGCCGCGCCGCCGAGTGAAGGAATGGCCGCCGCCACGAGCGCGGCTGCGATCAACGTTCTCATGCCCCCGGTACGCCGCCGCCCGCCGCCCCGGTTCGGCCCGAATCGAATCCAGCCAGTTCACCATCGTGCGATACCCTATGTCGTCGGCGCGCTGTATGCTGGGAACAGGAGCGGCCGCGTCGACCTGCTCGTCTCGGACTTGAGGACACTCCTATGAGCGCGATCGTACCGAACCAGAACTCGACCGCGGAAGACGAAGCGGAGGTCAAGCGCAAAGCACGAGCCGCGCTGGTCGAGCGGCTCGCGCAGGTCGTCGCCATTTCGAGCCTCGTCGAAGGTGAGGAGGGCGACGGCGACCGAGATTTCGATTTCTACCTGAACGTGCCGACGCGTGAGTTCCACATGGCCACGCAGCGCATCTCCGATGTTTCATGCGACATCAACCAGGAGTTCGGGGTCTGGGTGCGCGTGTTCGCGATTCCGGTCGGCAAGCGGTAGACGGAGCGGCGATCCCTCGCGCGAAGGGGCGGGCGCTTGCCGTCGTCGTGGACGCAACCGTTCCGCGACGGCCTTACGGTCCGCTCGCCACCAAGGCGCCTGGTGCTTCGCCCGGGTATGCTCGGAAGATGGAGCCCATGGACCCGCTCGGTGCCCAGGATGACGACGACGATGACGACGATTACGAGGGTCCGCCGCAGTTCTACCTGACCACCTTCATCCCGCGCGAGGCCTGGTACGACCTCGATGCCGACGAAGCGACCGAGTTCTTGCGCAACCGGGTGGCGCAGCTCAACGAGGCCTTCGTCGAGGAGGACGAGGGCGTGATCTGGGCCTACCGCTACCACGTCATGGAGCGCGCGCGCGAGGTCGACGCGGTGGTCCTGCTGTGGATGATCACCTCCGACGAGGCGCTCGAGACGCTGGAGAGCACCCTGCGCCGCTCCGACGTCAACAAGTACTTCGACTGGAGCGTGATCGGCGGGCCGCAGAACAACGAGCCGCAGGACATCCTGGGCGCGTTCCTGGGCACGCTCGTGCCCGACGGCAGCACCTCCCCGCCGCCGAGCCCGAGCGAGAACTAGCCGCCCCTAGGCCGTGTACGGCTCGTAGGGTGCGACGGGCGCGAGGATGTCGTCCATCCGCGCGAAGAGCGCGGGGTCGACGTCGAGGTCGGCCGCGGCGACGTTGTCGTCGACCTGCTCGGGCCGGGTCGCGCCGACGATCACGGACGACACCTCGGGGCGCCGCAGGCACCAGGCCAGCGCGAGCTGCGCGAGCGTGCAGTGCGCCTGCTCGGCCAGCGGCTTCAAGCGCGCCACCGCGTCGAGCACGGGCTGGGTGAAGTAGTCCTCCATCATGTCCTTGGAGCGCCCGGCCGCGCGCGAGCCGGCCGGCGGCTGGGACGCGTCGGTGTACTTGCCGCTCAGGATGCCCATCGCCAGCGGCGACCAGACCACGTTGCCCAAGCCGTACTCGCGGCAGGCCGGCAGCACGCGCGGCTCGATGCGCCGCCAGAGCGCGCTGTACTGCGGCTGGTTGGAGACCGGCTCGGCCCAGCCGCGCGCCCGCGCCAGGTCGCAGGCCGCCGCGATCTGGTCGGCGTTCCACTCGCTCACGCCCCAGTAGAGGATCTTGCCGGCGCGCACCAGGTCGTCCATGGCGCGCACCGTCTCCTCGAGCGGGGTGGACGTGTCGTAGCGGTGGCACTGGTAGAGGTCGACGTAGTCGACGTTCAGGCGGCGCAGCGAGGCGTCGATCTGCTCGCGCACGTGCTTGCGCGACAGGCCGCGGTCGTTGGGGCCCTCGCCCATGCTGAAGTAGACCTTGGTCGCGAGCACGATCTGCTCGCGCGGGA
This sequence comes from Candidatus Elarobacter sp., assembly GCA_030150085.1. Taxonomy (GTDB): domain Bacteria; phylum Vulcanimicrobiota; class Vulcanimicrobiia; order Vulcanimicrobiales; family Vulcanimicrobiaceae; genus Vulcanimicrobium. Next base: position 3,363 of record JASLGJ010000174.1, read on the forward strand.
ACTCGGCGATCGTGCGCCCGACGACTTCCTCCGCCCGCCCGCGCGCGTAGACGTTGGCCGTGTCGAAGAAGGTCACGCCGCGCTCGAACGCGCGCCGCATGCAGGCCCGCGCCGCGTCCTCCTCCACGCTTCCGCCGTAGGTCAGCCACGAGCCCAGGCCGACCGCGGACACCTTGACGCCCCAGCGCCCGAGTTTTCGATATCGCACGCCCTACGGTACCCAGCCCGGCCGGAGCGCACCTTTGGAAAGCGGCCCGGCGGGGAACGAGGGCCGGTATGAACGATCGCGACGACGCCGAGGCCGAAGTCCTCGCCGACGCGCACGTCCAGGAAGGCGACGTGCCGGGCGACGAGCTCGGCGGCGGCCTGGGCAACACCTCCGAGGAAGGAGCGAGCGACGCATGACCGGTGGCGGTGATCTGGACGAGGTCCGCGACGACGACGGCGCCGAGACGGAGCGCGACCCGGGCAAGGAAGTCGATCCGGCCGACGGCGGCTTCCTGAACGACCCCGACCCGACCGCGGGCGCCTCGGACGTGGGCGGGCGCGCGGGCGGCGATGACGACGACGACACGCGCGGCGCGGACCGGCACGAGGTGGGCGGCGGGCAGACGGGGATGGGGAAGGGCCCGACCGGTAGCTGAGCCGGCGGCGGCACCGCGCGAGGTCGTGGTCGTCGTCAACCGCCGCTCGCGCCGCAGCCGGCGCGAGATCGGGCCCCTCCACGAGGCCTTGCTGGCGTGCGGGCTGCGCATCACGGCCTTTCACGTCGCGGCCAAGAGCGCGGAGTGCCGCCGGCTCGTCCGGCACGCCGCGCAGGCCGGCGTGCCCGAGATCGTGGTCGCCGGCGGCGACGGCACGATGACGCACGCCGTCGACGCGCTGGCGCACCGCGAGACGACCCTGGGCGTGATCCCGTTCGGGAGCGGCAACAGCTTCGCGCGCTCGCTCGGCATCCCGGCCGGCGACCTCGGCGCGGCGATCGCCGTCATCGCCGCCGGGCACGAGCAGCGGATCGACCTGGGCGTCGTCAACGGCACCCACTTCGCCAACTTCGCGACGGTCGGCATCTCGTCGATCATCTCCGACGCCACCCCGCGCCCGCTCAAGAAGCTCTTCGGCGGCGCGGCGTACGGGCTGGCGTGCCTGCGCCCGGTGCTGACCCACGCCCCCTTCACGGCCCGCATCGACTGGAAAGGCGGCCGGCTCGACGTGACGACCCAGGACATCATCGTCGCCAACGGGCGCTATTTCGGCGACGCCCCGGTCGCGCCGGGCGCGACGCTGGCCGACGCCGAGCTGCACCTGTTCACCACCGACAACGGCAGCGCGCTGGGCGCGGTGCGGACCTACCTCGCGCTGCTGCGCGGGCGGCAGGCGGACCTGCCCGACGCGCACGCCGTCAGCGCGCAGGCGTTCACCATCCGGACCCGCAAGCGCCAGCCGATCGCGATCGACGGCTCGCTGCTGGAGAAGACGCCGGCCCGCTTCGCGGTCGCGCGGCGCGCGCTGCGGGTGTTCGTGCCGGAGGGCGGCGTTGCGCGCGGCTGACCCGCTGGAGGCGCGGCTGCTGCTCGCCGCGCTGCTGTGCGCGCTGGCGGTGCTCGCGCTGGGCGCGTTCGTCGCTCCGCGCACGCCGACCCGGCTCGACGTCGAGGCGAGCGCGCTGCGCGGCGGAAACGTGCCGCTGGCGCTGTTCTTCACCGGCCTGGGGCGCTGGCCGGTGCTGGCCGGCCTGGCCGTCGCGGCCGGCGCGCTCGCGGCCTGGCTGCGCGCGGGGCTGGGGCCGGTGACGATCCTGTTCGCCGCGCAAATCCTCTCACAAGGCGCGAACGGCGCGCTCAAGCTGCTCTTCCACCGCGCCCGGCCCGACGCGTGGCTGATGATCCAGGAGAAAGACCTCTCCTACCCCAGCGGGCACGCGGTGACCAGCGTGGTGTTCTTCCTCGGCTTCGCGCTGCTGGCGTGGCACTCGGCGCTGCCGCGCCCGCCGGCGCTCGCGCTCGTCGCGGCGTGCGCGCTGTGCGCGGCCGGCATCCCCTGGTCGCGCCTGGCGCTAAGCGCCCACTACGCGACCGACGTGCTGGGCGGGCTGCTCTTCGGCGCGGCCTGGCTGTGCGTCGCGCTGGCCGCGATCCTGCACGTGCAGCAGCGCGTCTAGTGGATCGCGCTCCGCGCGATCCGTCGCGTTCGGCCTTCGGCCGAGCCGCCCAGCGGAACGTTCAGGACTCCAGCAGCTCGATCAGACGCGGGTAGACCAGGTCGGTGCGCGCTTGCGGGATCTCGGGCTCGATCAGGTCGTGGATGTGCGGCACGTCGCCCCACACGATCTCGTCCAGCTCCACGCCGCGCTCGCGCAAGGTGCGAAAGCGGCGCCGGGCGTGGGCGTTGTTGACCGCCGGGTCGTGGCCGTTGAGCACCAGCGCGGCGCGGCGCGCGCGCCGCGGGCCCAGCGGCGAGGCGTCCATGTCGGTCGAGAGCTTCAGCGACGCCCCGATCGAGCGGGTCGCGAAGCGCGGGTAGCCGTGGGCCGGCGGCTGGTGCTGCTTGGCGCGCGGATCCCACCACAGCATGGCGTCGGGTGCCGCGCGCAGCAGCGCGCCCAGCCCGTCGTTGAGCGCGCCCGGCACCACCCGGATGCCGCAGAACGGCGCGACCGCGACCGCCAGGTCCAGCGCCGTGCGCGCCGCGAGCCAGCCGGCCAGCGCCGCGCCGATCGAGATGCCCGCCACCGCGACCCGCTCGCCGCACAGCGCCGCCAGCGCGACCGCGCGCAGCGCCGTCGCCTCCAGCTCCCCCGCGCGCAGCTCGGCCAGCGCGCCGGTCATGCGGTCGCGGTGGCCGTGGTGCGGGAAGCGCGGCACGATCACGGCGTGGCCGCGCGCGTGCAGTTGCGGCGCCAGGCGCTGGTACTGCAGCGGGCAGTTGGAGAGCCCTTGCAGCAGCACCACCGCGCGCGGCGCGACCGCGTCGCCCAGCCACCAGGCCGTGCCCTTGCGCGGGTCGAGGCGCGGGTCGAGGCGCTCCGCGGCGCGGATCGCGTCCAGCCCCGCGCGCGCCGCGGCCAGGCGGTCCGCGCTCAC
>JASLGJ010000176.1 GCA_030150085.1 Candidatus Elarobacter sp.
AGCATCCGCTTCACACGCGGGGGGTCGTTGGTTCAATCCCAACCGTGCCCACCATGAACTCGATGGCGTTGTAGCTCAGTTGGTTAGAGCGCCGCCCTGTCACGGCGGAGGTCGTGGGTTCGAGCCCCATCAACGTCGCCACGTGCGACACGCGCCGGATCTCGGAAACGAGGTCCGGCGTTCGCGTTCTGGGAACAGGCTGGGCCGTGGCGTCGATCCTCGTCGAGCACCTCACCAAGCGGTATCCGAGCGGAACCCTCGCCCTGGAGGACGTCAACCTCGAGATCGCCGACGGCGAGTTCCTGGCCGTCGTCGGCCCCAGCGGCTGCGGCAAGAGCACCCTCCTGCGGATCATGGCCGGGCTCGACCGGGCCAGCGCGGGCGGGGTCGTCGTCGCGGGCGAGCGGCGCGACGGGGCCGGGCTGGACCACGCGGTCGTGTTCCAGGAGCAGTCGCTCTTCCCGTGGATGAAGGTGGCCGAGAACGTCGCCTTCGCCTTCGACAGCCTGAGCGTGCCCCAGGCCGAGGTCCGGCGCCGGGTCGCGCGGGAGCTGGAGCTGGTCGGCCTGACGCAGTTCGCCGGCGCCTACCCGCACGAGCTGTCGGGCGGGATGAAGCAGCGCGTCGCGGTGGCGCGCGCGTTCGCGGTCGACCCCGGCATCCTCTACATGGACGAGCCGTTCGGGGCGCTCGACGAGCAGACGCGGGTCGGCCTGGCGGGCGAGCTGATGGCGCTCTGGACGCGGATGCGCAAGACGGTCGTGTTCGTCACCCACGGGATCGAGGAGGCGGTCACGCTGGCCGACCGGGTGGTGGTGCTGAGCGCGCGCCCGGGGCGGGTCAAGGCGGTCATCCCGATCGACCTGCCGCGCCCGCGCGACGCGGTCGCCATCCGCGGCGAGCCGCGCTTCGGCGCGCACGTGGTGCGCATCTGGGACCTGCTGCGGTGAACTACGAGCGCATCCTGCGCGTGCTCGCGCCGCTCTCGCTGCTGGTGCTGTGGGAACTGGCGGTGCGGGTCCACCTGCTCGACGCGCGCTTCTTTCCCGCGCCCAGCGCGATCGTCGGAACGTTCGGAGCCTACGTCGGGAGCGGCGACATCTGGCGCGACGGCTGGATCACCCTGCAGCGCATCGTGATCGGCTTTCTGATCGGCGCGGTGCCGGGCACGCTGCTAGGCCTGGCGATGGGGATGAACCGCTTCGTGCGGGCCTATTTCGATCCGGTCGTGTCGCTGCTCTACCCGATCCCCAAGATCGCGGTGCTGCCGCTGATCATCTTCATCTTCGGGCTGGGCGAGGGCTCGAAGTGGGCGGTGATCGCGATCGGGGTGTTCTTCCTGATGGTCATCAACACCGAGGCCGGGGTGCGCCAGATCGAGCGCATCTACCTCGACGTGGCGCAGGCCTACCGCATCCGCCCGGCCTCGTTCTACTTCCGCGTGCTGTTGCCGGGCGCGCTGCCCAACATCTTCGCCGGGATCAAGCTCTCGGTCGGGATCGCGATCGTGCTCGGCGTGGCGGCCGAGTTCACCGCCGCCAAGTCCGGCCTGGGCTTCGCGATCTACAACAGCGAGCAGCTCTTGGACATCGAGAAGCTCTACGTCGCCCTGGTGGCCGTCTCGGTGCTCGGCTTCTTGCTCTCCTCGCTGGTCGACGCGCTCGAGCGGGTCGCGATCCCCTGGCGCCGCGGGCGAGACCGGCGCGGCTAGGCAGGGACGGGAACGGGTCCGCCGAACCGGGGTGGGTCGCGCCGAGATAGCTCAGTCGGTAGAGCACAGGTCTGAAAAACCTGGTGTCGCCAGTTCGATTCTGGCTCTCGGCACATTCGCCCCAGAAAGCTCGTCGTACCGCGCGGCCGAGCTTTCCGCTTGTAGCGCATTCGTGCCATCGCGCGGTCCGCGCGCGCGTCCTTGCACAACCTTTACCGCTCGGTGCGTTGCAAATTCATACGCGCGGGGCATGATGAGTTCGTGGGCAGCGGCCATGCCGCGTATCATCGTCGCCCACACCCGGTAGTAGGGAAACCTGCTACGCGACGACGCAAGGCCCCCGCGCGAGCGGCGGGCCTTCGTGTTTGCGCCGGTAGGCCGCGGCCGCGGCGAGCGACAATGTCGAGTGCGTGACGTACGACGAGCTGACCCGGCACATCGGCGAACCGCAGGAGACCGGGGTGAAGACGAGCGGAGCGGACACGCTGATCACGGTCTTCCGCTGGTCGTGCGGCTGCCGGGCGTACGAGCTGCCGGACCACATCGAGATCGAGCCGTGCGCGGCGCACCGCGCGGCGCTGCGGGAGCGCTCGGCGGGCGATTGAGTTTCGCGTCGCGCCGTGTGTTTAGGGCAAACGCCCTATGCAGGTGCCGAGGAAGTCAAGGGTTCGGGCTCAGAATCAATCACCCGTCGCAAGTGGGCAGCGGCCACGGCCGCGCGAACGACGTCGCCCACACCCGGTAGTAGGGCAACCTGCTACGCGACGGCAACGAGGCCCGCTTCATCGCGGGCCTCGTTGTTATGCGGCGTCGGCGCGCGCCGCGCTACGAGCGCGCCGGAACCGATTCGAGCGTGAAGCGGTCGGGCCCGGGCGTGCTCGCGACGGCTTCGAGCGCGCCGTTGCGGAACGTTCCGCTCAGGTGCAGCGGGTCGGCACCGCTGCCGATGTCGAGCCAGATGCGATTGCCGTCGCTCAGGCCGCCGGTCACGACTTGGATCCGGCCGCCGTCCTCGGCGCGGTACGTGCCCTGCACGATGCCGTCGGGATAGACCGTCAGCGCGAGGACGCCGTCGTACTCGCCGGCGTGGTACTGGTCGAAAGAGCGGGTGTGGAGATCGTAGTGCTGCGGCGCCGCGCTCGTCGTGGTCGCCGCTTGGGCGGCGAGGGGAAGGGCGAGCGCCGCGAGCAGCCCCGCGGCCGCCGCCGCGTTACGGAGATTGGTGATCATGGCATCACCATAACCGCGGCGCGGTGCGCGCGCGTTGCGCGTCAGCGCTTTTGGTCGGGCAGCGGGCCGCCGCGGTGCGCTTCGCCGGGCGGCTCCTCGGCCGGCCGCGCGGTGTCGGCGTGCGGAGCTTTGTCGTGCTCGGTGGTGGGGTGGTGCGGCGCGCGCTCGAGGCGCTCGAGTCCCTCGCGGTGGGCTTGGGCGGGGTCCTTGTGCTCGTGCTCCATGCGGGTCGCATACCCATCGGCGCGCCGGCCGGGAGCGAGCATGCGAGGGCTCGTCCCCGATTGCCGGCGGAAAAAAATTTTGGCCTGCGACCGAAATCACCA
>JASLGJ010000227.1 GCA_030150085.1 Candidatus Elarobacter sp.
GAAGCGGTTCACCGCGGCTCCCAGGCAGACCGGCAGCCCGCTCGGGCGCAGCGCGTCGCGCACCGGCTCGAACCAGCGCGCCGGCTCGTCCTCGTCCTCGTCGAGCCGTAGGAAGGCCAATCCCAGCCCGCCGTCCTCGACCGGCGCGACCGCCGTCAGCAGCGAGAGCACGGCGTCCCAGCGGAGCGCCGCCGCGGCCGGCTCGTCGAGCACCATCCGCCCGAACGGAACCCAGCGCAGGGCCTGGCGGGCGTCCATCCCGACCCGCACTCCGGCGGCCAGAACCGGATCGGTGGCCTCGACCACGCGTCCCCGCAGCGGGCGATCGATCAGAAAAGCGGATTCGTGCGGGCTGACGGCTCGCCGCAAGGCGGCGGAGAGACGAAACCACGGAAGCCGGACGCAGAGGATCATCGCGTACGCCCCGGCACGATGCGAAACATGGGACCGTTAGTTTATCGAACGTATGTTCGATAGTCAAGCAGGAACCGTGCGATCAGCCCTAGCCGACCTTGCTACCCGGTCCTAGGGATATGCGGTCGGACGCCCAATCACGAACCATCCCGCGCCCTTGCCACCTTCTCCGTGCCCTGCAACGAGGACCGATCATGCCGACCGAATACCGTTTCGACGACCTCGACCTGCGCGAAGAGTCGGCTTGCCCGAAAGGCGGGTCGGACCCGTCGTACACGCTGCAGAGCCAGCCCGAGTATTGCCCGTGGACTAATAACTGCACGGTCAACTGCTGCGTCTCGGGCACCTGCAACTGCTGAACGCCGCGGCGGCGCATTCGCCGCCTCGAGCCGCTACTCGGCGGTCCAGTCCAGCAGCGCCCTGCGCTCGTGCTTGGCGATCGAGGTCTTCGACTTGATCGCGTCGAGATAACGCCGCTTGCCGGCGCGGTTGCCCTTGCCGATCAGCACCGCGCCGACGAAGCGGTCCTCGAGGAAGTAGAGCGCGCGGTACCATTTCTTGTCGGGGTCGACATGGGTCTCGGTCTCGATGTCGTCGCGGTACTCGGGCGAGAGGCCGAACTGGGTGATCGTCTGGCCGCTGAACACCAGCGACGAGTACTCGGGCACGATGTCGTACGAGGCGTCGCCGCCGGCCATGTTGACCGCGGCCAGCTTGCCGTGCGCACCCGCGCTGTTCCAGGTGCCCATGCGGTAGTGCATGCCGGCGATCGGGTCGTAGAACTCGGCCGCGTCGCCGGCGGCGAAGATCTCGGGCACCGCGGTGCGCAGGTGCTGGTCGCACACGAAGCCGGTGCGCGTCTCGATCGGGGTGCCCTCGGCCAGCTCGGTGTTGATGGTCAGTCCCAAGCCGATTCCGACCAGGTCGGTGTGGATGGTCTGGCCGCTGGTCGTCACCACCCCGCTGACCGCGCCGTTGGAGCGCACGAACTCGCGCACTTCCTCGCCGAAGTGCAGGTGCACGCCGTCGGCCCGCGCGGCGTCGTGCAGCAGCTCCCCCGCGGCTTCGTCGAGCATCCGGCGCAGGAAGCGCGGGCCGCGGATCAGCCAGTGCGTCTCGACCCCGCGCGCCACGAACGCCTCGGCCAGCTCGTAGGCGATGAACGAGCCGCCGACCGAGACCGCCGTCTTGGCCGTCTCGAGCGCGTGCGAGATGGCCTTGGTGTCGTCCATGTACTGGAAGTTGTAGACGTTGCCGGCCCCGGCCGCGCCCGGCGCGGTGGCCGGGTTGGGCCGCCCCCCGGTGGCGAGCAGCAGCGCGTCGTAAGGTTCCTCGCGCCCGTTCGCGAGCACGGTCTTGCCCGCCGGGTCGATCCGCTCGACCCGGGTCGCCAGGCGCAGGTCGATGCGGTGCTTCTCGTGCCAGGCCAGGTCGCGCATCAGCACCTTCGCCTCGCTCACTTGCCCGCGCAGCATGGGGGGCAGCGCGATCCGGTTGTAGAGCGGGTACGGTTCGTCGGCGAACAGGACGATGGAACAGGCGGGGTCGTTCTTGCGCAGCTGCTCCGCGCAGGTCGTTCCTGCGAACCCATTGCCCACGATCACGTAGCGACGGTCTGCCATGCCTCTTCCTTCAACACCATGAACCCGCGGTTGGTGAACCTGCTGGCGAGCTTCATCCGCGGTACGAGCGATTACGCGCTGGCGCGGCTGGAGTTCGCCATGCGCTTCGGCGCACGCCCGGCTCCGCCGGTTCTGGACCGGCTGCCGGACGCCTCCGAGGCGACCCTGCGCGAGCGCTGGGACGCGATCGAGAACCAGCTCGCGGCGGTCGTCCGCTACGTGAAACAGGTGGAAGCGAGCGCCGGTACGGATGAGAGGTCCGATCCCGCCTTCCGCTGGCTGCGCCGGACGGTTCGCGAGCTGGACCAATACGCACGCGCGCTGCGCTGGGTCATGACCGTGAACGGCGGCGACCCCACACCCTGACGGAGACACGATGGATTTCCTCAACCGGGCGCTCGAACAAGCCAAGCAGCTTCAGCAGATCGCCGCCGACGCGCTGGCCAAGGGCCAGGAGCAGGCCAAGCCGCTGATCGAGGACGCGGTCGCCAAGGCTCAGGAGCTGCAGAAGACGATCGTCGACCAGGCTCCGCACGCCACCGCCGCGGCCCAGCAGCAGTTCAACGCCGCCGTGACCCACGCCGGGGAGTTCATCGCGGCCGGCAAGACCGTGCTCGAGCAGGGCGCGGCCCAGGCCCAGCCGCACCTGCAGAACCTCGCCGAGCAGGCCAAGAAGGCCGCCGACGCGGCGGTCAGCGCGGCCACGAGCGCGGCCAGCTCCGCCGTCGGCGCGGCCACCTCGGCGGTCGGCGGGGTGAAGCCCGCCGCCGGCAAGGACGCCGCCGGCCCGGCCGACGCGGCCGCGGACGGCGCG
>JASLGJ010000258.1 GCA_030150085.1 Candidatus Elarobacter sp.
ACGCGGCCGCCGTGCGGGTCGAGAGCGCCGGCGAGCGCGTCGCCGCGGTGCGCACGCGGCGCGCGCGCTTCACCGCCCCGCACGTCGTGAACGCGGCCGGCGCGTGGGCGGGCAGCCTGGCCGGGGTTCCCGCCGCGGCCGCCGTGCCGGTCGCGCCGGTCAAGGGACAGATGCTCGCGCTCGCGTCCGCGCTGCCGGTCCGGCGCGTCACCTGGCTCGACGACTGGTACCTCGTGCCGCGCCGCGAGGGCCGGCTGCTGGTCGGCGCGACGAGCGAACGCGCGCGGTTCGACCGGCGCGTCACGGCGGGCGCGGTGCACGGGCTCCTCGCCGCGCTGCTCGAGCGGCTCCCCGCGCTGAGCGACGCGGCCCTGGTCGAGACCTGGGCGGGCTTGCGGCCGGGCACGCCCGACGGGCTGCCGTATCTGGGCCCGACCCCGTTCCAGGGGTACGCCGTCGCCTGCGGGCACTACCGCAACGGGATCCTGCTCGCGCCGATCACCGCGTCCCTGATCGCGGGGCTGGTGGCCGGCGAGCGAGTCGAGCTGGACCCCGCGTTCCTCCCGAACCGCGACGTCCCGGCCGACCGCGACCAGGCCCAGGCTGTTTGACCTAGGAAGGACCGGGCGAGGGCGGCTTGCAATCAGCGTTGACCCGGTTGCCGCGCGGCAGCCGCGCCCGTTCCGCTCCGGGTCCGCCGAACGTTGAGGAGATCGATGCGATACCGCACCTTGGGCCGACTGGGCTGGGAGATCAGCGAGGTGGGGTACGGCATGTGGGGCATCGCCGGCGGCTCGGGCGGCTTCACCGACGCGGACTACGACACCGCGCCGCGCTGCCTGGAGCGCGCGCTCGAGCTGGGCTGCAACTTCTTCGACACCGCCTCGTCCTACGGCGGCGGCCTGAGCGAACGGATGCTGGGGCGGCTGCTGCGCGAGCACCGCGAGCGGCGCATCTACGTCGCGACCAAGATCGCGCCCAAGAACCGCGAGTGGCCGCCCCGCCCCGGCGACACGCTCGACGACGTGTTCCCGCCCGACCACATCCGCGCGTCGGTCTACAAGAGCCTGGAGAACATGGGCCTCGAGCGCATCGACCTGATGCAGTTCCACGTCTGGGAAGACCGCTGGGCGGACGACGAGCGCTGGCAGAGCGCGATGAGCGACCTCAAGCGCGAGGGCGTGATCGGCGGGATCGGGATCAGCGTCAACCGCTGGGAGCCGGCGAACTGCCTGCGGGCGCTCGACACCGGGCTGATCGACGCCATCCAGGTGATCTACAACGTCTTCGACCAGTCGCCCGAGGACGAGTTGTTCGTCCGCGCCAGGAAAGACGACATCGGCATCATCGCGCGCGTGCCGTTCGACGAGGGCGGGCTGACCGGCACGCTGCGGGCCGACACCACCTTTCCGGCGGACGACTGGCGCAGCACCTACTTCGGGCCCGAGAACCTGCTGCCCACGGTGCGGCGCGCCGACGCGCTCGCAGCGCTCGTGCCCGACGGCATGACGCTGCCCGAGCTGACGCTGCGCTTCATCCTGCAGAACGACGCGGTGAGCACCGTCATCCCCGGCATGCGCCAGGTGCGCCACGTCGAGGCCAACCTCGGGACCAGCGACGGGCGGGCGCTGCCCGACGAGCTGCTGGCCGAGCTGCGCCGCCACCGCTGGGACCGCAGCCCGACCGCGTGGTCGGGCTGAGCCGGTGAAGCTGATCGCCCTGTGGGCGCACCAGCGCGCCGTGTCGACCGCGTTCCTGCGCATGATGATCGCGCGCGGCGACGTCACGGTCGTGCACGAGCCGCTGGTGACGCTCACCGACGAGGGCGCCGTGCCGCTCCCCGACGGGCGCGGCGGCACGGTCGAGGCGCGCTCGGCGGGCGAGGTGCTGGCGCACCTGGGCGCGCTGGCGCGCGAGCGCCCGGTGTTCTTCAAGGACACGGTCGAGTACCGCTACCAGTACCTGTTCGACCACCCCGCGGCGATCGCGGAGATCGACCACACCTTCATCGTGCGCGATCCGCGCAAGGCGATCAACTCGCTGTACGCGATGAAGCCCAGCTTCACCCGGCCCGAGGCCGGCTACGAGCACCTCTACGACCTCTTTCGGCTGGTCGAGTCGGTGCAGGGCAAGCCGCCCACCGTGGTGCACGCGGAGCGGCTGCTGCGCGAGCCCGAGCGCACCATCCGGCGCTACTGCGAGGCGGTCGGCCTGCCGTTCGTGCCCCAGGCGCTGCGCTGGCAGCCCGAGGAGCGCCCGGAGTGGCGGCGCACCCGGCAGTGGCACACCGACGCCAGCCGCAGCTCCGGCTTCGCCCCGACCGAGAAGCGGTACGACGTGACGGTCGACAACGACGAGCGGCTGCGCGCGTTCTACGACTACCACCTCCCGTTCTACGAGCGCCTGGTCGAGCACGCGCTCTAGCTCCCGCCCCACGCGATCTCGAACAACCGCAGCGATCCAAGGAGAAACGGCATGTCAGCCTCGGAAACGAGCACGGCGGTCCTGTCACCCGGTGAAGCCTTCGCCCAAGCCTTCGCGCGCGACGGCGCGAAGGCCGAAGTCCGCTTCGACTTCACGATCACCGACGCGTTCAAGCCGACCCAGGACCGGCCGCGCCTGACCGTGCGCAACCTCTTCAAGAAGCGCCCGGTGCGCGACGAGGTCACGCGCTTCTGGCAAGAGACGCGCCCGCCCAAGGAGCAGACGAAGGGCATCCGCGAGGGCGAGCTGCGCCAGGAGGCGACCTTCCGCTTCGGAATGGGCGAGGGCCGGGTGTACCCGATCTCGGCTTGGGTCCAGATCCCCGAGGAACTGCTGAACGATCCCGACGGCCTGGCGGTGTTCATCGACTACCGCCTGCTGGTGCGCCTGGCGACGGCCGAGAACCAGGCCCTCACGCTGGGCCCGCACGGCCTGCTCAACGTGCCCGGGCTGACCCGCCTGCCCTACGGCGGCGACTACGTCTCGGGCATCATGGCGGCGTGCAACGAGATCGAGCAGAACGGCGCGACCGCGCACGCCATGATCGTCAACCCCTACGACTACTACAACCACCTGGTCGGCAACCGCGGCGTGCTGGGCGATCTGGCCCGCAACGGCACGCTGATCACCCGCACCCGCATGGTCGCGCGCGGCTGCGCGCTGGTGGGCGACTTCGCGGTCGCGGCGCGCCTGCTCGACCTCGAGAAGTCGGTCATCAAGGTCGGCCAGCCGCCCGAGGGCACCTTCGCCGCGCCCGGCACCGCGGTCATGGCCGAGATCTACGAAGGCCTGGCGGTGCACCTGCCGACCCACTTCTTCCACGTCGTCCCGGTGTAGCGCGATGAGCGCTGCCGCGCCGGCCCGCCCGGGCTGGCTCTTCGCCCCCTACATGCCGCTCTACGTCGGCGTGTTCTTCTGCTTTCTGGGGATCGGGGCGTCGCTGGCGACGATCCCGTTCTACGTGCTCGGCGTGCTGCACCGCGACGCCGTGGCCGTCGGCACCGCGGTCGCGCTGCTCTCGGTCGCGGTGGTGATCGCGCGCCCGGTCGCGGGGCGGCTGGCCGACCGCTACGGCTACAAGCTGATCATGCTCGTGGGCGCGCTCGTCTGCGCGCTGGCGGGCGCGCTGTACTTCGCCGCCACGACGTTCGAGCTGGCGCTGGCGGTGCGCGTGCTGCACGGGATCGGCGAGGCGCTGACGTTCCAGGCCGGCCTGACCTGGATGTCCCGCATCGTGCCGCAGGACCGGCGCGGCCAGCTGATGGGCCTGCTCGGGGTGGCGATGTGGAGCGGCATCACGCTGGGCGGCCTGAGCGCGCCGCTGCTGATGCACTGGGCCGGCTTCGCCCCGGTCTGGGCCTTCTGCGCCGTCACGCCGCTGATCGGCCTGGCGGTGATCGCCTCCAAGCCCAAGCCCGACCAGGAGTACGTCAACACGCGCCACGCGATCTTCCCGCCCAGCGCGCTGATCCCGGGCGTGGCGCTGGCGCTGGCCTCGGCCGGCTACGTCGCGCTGGCCTCGTTCGTCGCGCTGCACCTGGCCCAGCGCGGGATCGCCAACGGCATCGCGGCCTTCAACGCGTTCGGCTTCACCTACGTCGGCGTGCGGCTCAAGTGGGGGCGCCTGTCCGACACCGTCGGCCCGTACCGGGTCGTGCTGTGGTCGGGATTCGTCGAGGCGCTCGGCCTGCTGCTGGTCGGGATCGCGCCCAACCTGGTCGTGGCGGTGATCGGCGGCCTGGTGACCGGCGCCGGGCTGTCGCTGCTCTTCCCGGCCCTGACGCTGGTCGTGATGGACAACACCGAGAAGGCCCAGCACGGCACGGCGCTGGGGATGTACACCTCGTTCTGGGACCTCGGCCTGGCCGCCGGCGCGCCGCTGGCGGGCTTCGTCGCGGGCCTGTGGGGCTATCCCGCGATCTACTTCGTGATGCTCGCGCTGGCGGTGCTGTCGGGCCTGCTGGGCAGCCAGAAGGCGGTCCAGCAGCGCTTCATCACCTCGCTGCAGCCGGCGGCGCACGGCCCGGGAAGCGCCTGAGCGGCGGGGCGCGAAACCCCGCCCCGATGGCACGCCAACTCGAAATCCACCTCGTCGACGCGTTCAGCGCTACGCCGCTGCAGGGCAACGCCTGCGCCGTCGTGCTGGACGCGCGCGGTCTGGACGACGCCGCCATGCAGGCGATCGCGCGCGAGACCAACCAGTCCGAGACCTCGTTCGTGTTCCCCGGCGACGGCGAAGCCGACTTCGTCGTACGCTACTGGACGCCGATCTTCGAGATCCCGCTGGCCGGCCACCCGACCGTCGCGACCACCCACGCGCTGCGCGAGAGCGGCGCGATCGCGGCCGACCGCGACGTCATCCGGCTCAAGATGCCGGCCGCGGTGATGCCGGTGACGATCCGCCCGCACGCGAGCGCGGTCTACGCGATGTCGCAGCCGCCGCCGGTCTTCATGCGCACGGTGCCGCGGGCCGACATCGCGGCCGGCCTGGGCCTGGACGACGCGGACCTGCTCGCGGGCACGACCCCGCAGACGGTCAGCACCGGCGCGCCGCAGCTGATGGTCGCGCTGGCCTCGCGCGCGGCGCTGGACCGCTGCGATCCCGACCGGCGCGCGCTGTTCCGGCGCGCCGACTGCGAGTGGTCGTCGGTGCACTGCTTCATCCGCGGCGACGGCAGGCCGGGGGACGAAGAGGCGACCCTGGTCGCGCGCAACTTCGCCAACGACGGCGACGTGCCCGAGGACCCCTTCACCGGCTCGGCGACCGGCAACATGGCCGCCTACTGCGCGCGCTACGGCATCGTGCGCGAGCGCAGCTACGTGGTGCACCAGGGCGCGTACGTGCAGCGCCCCGGCCGCGCCGAAGTGGAGGTCGGCGGCGAGCCGCCCGACGCGATCGGCCGCATCACCGTCGCCGGCTCCGCGGTGACGACCCTGCGCGGCACGCTGCTGCTGTGAGCGCTGGTGCCGGAACCCAAGCAGGGCACGGCAGATCGAATTGTAAAGGCGAAGCCCATCTACTCCTGAAAGGGCGGGTGCCTTTGCATACGAATCGACGAGGTTTTTTACTGGCGGGGCCGACCATGCTTGCGGGATGCGCCGGCCAAGCCCGTATCATGCCGACAGCGGGGCGGTTGCATCCGAGCTTCAACCAAGCAGAGCCCTCCGACCCGCCCACGTGCACGTCGAGCACGCAAATCAATTGTATCGACCCTGAGAGCGGGTTATACGTCATCGGCTCGGTCAGCGCTCGTATCGCGCCGAGCTCGGTACAATCGAGCTGGTTTTCGTCCGGCGGAGAGATCTATTTCGGTTCTCTCCAACGCTTTTCGACGGCGCTCGGGCAGTGCGTGATCGATAATGCAGCCCAGCTCACCGCCTACGCATTCTCGATGGCCCGCTATCTTCAGTCGAACTGGCCGAAGTTCGCATCCGCGACGAACGATATCAAGACGTTCGTCGGCGTCTTTCTCGCAGGAGGGGCAACCGCGTTCGAACTGGTCGGAGCGGTCCTCGCCACGCTATCCGCGGGTGAATGGGCAATTCTACTACTCGCAATTGGGGTCACCGCTTATACCGTAGCCTCCGTATTTCGCTGCTATGCCATGACGAACGCGACACAGTAACGACCATGATCTGGCCCCTCATTTTCTTCGGAGCATCCATGGTGGTTGCGGTAGCATGGGTTGTTTTTAAAGAACGTGGCATGTCGCTACGTGACGGGATCATTCTCGTTGCCGTCACGGAAGCAAGCGTCGTCGGGCTGATCGTTCCCCATGCGCTGCCGCTCTGGGTAGTGATCTTCTGCAACGTCGTGATGTGGTCCATCGTGTCTAGCAATGTCGCGGGAAACGCCAGCCGCCGTTTGGGGGAGCGGTTGAAGAAGCGCGACGGTTGCGCGCCGCGATGACGCTGTGAGCGCCGGCTACGCCGTGCGGCGCATCCTCGTGCCGTACCACCATGCCGAGCCGCTGCCCGCGCTGGGCGACGCGTTCGCCGCCGACGACGCGGTGGTGGTGTCGAAGGGGCCGCCGGGGATGATGCTCGCGCGCCTGTACGCGCAGGTCGCGCAGCGCGTCGCCGCGGCCGACGGGCCGGTCGTCGTCGCGAGCGGCGACTGCACCACGGCGCTGGGCACCGTGGCCGGCCTGCAAGCGCGCGGGCTCGAACCGGGCGCGATCTGGCTCGACGCGCACGGCGACTTCCACACCCCGCGCACGACCATCAGCGGCTACTTCGGCGGGATGGCGCTGGCGATGCTGACCGGCCGCGCGGGCGCCACGCTGGCGAGCGCGATCGGCCTGCGCCCGCTGCCCGACCAGGCCTGCGCGCTGGTCGGCGCGCGCGACCTCGACCCGCCCGAGGTCGAGGCGCTCAACGCCTCGCGCGTGCGCCGCATCGCGGTGGACGCGCTGGCCGG
>JASLGJ010000326.1 GCA_030150085.1 Candidatus Elarobacter sp.
GACGGCACGCCGGTCACGGCCCTGGCCGACCTGGCCGCGGGCGGAGCCTCGAAGGCGGCGTACCTGGCCGCGCTGGCGGCCCGCACGCAGTGGCCGCTGGGCGCGCTGCGCGTGCTGTGCGGGCAGGAGGGCAGCCTCGCCGACCGCGGCACGCTGGGGCTGGCGTATCCCGACGACTACCGCTCGGAGCGGGCGCTGGCGGTCCTGGTGCCGGCCTTCGCGCTGCTGCGCCGGACCGGCATTCCGGCCGAACTCGGCGCCGCGCTGGGCGGCACGGTCACGGCCGCGCAGTCCGCCGCGCTGCGCCAGGCGGTCAAGGCCCAGCTCCGGGGCGAGGCCTGGACGGCGGCCGCCAAGCCGCTGCGCGACGCGCTGCGCGCGCGCCAGCGCGACGCGCTGGTGGCGTACCTGCTGGCCCACCCGCCGGCCGGCGCCGGGCGCTGGCACGACGCGAGCGACGTCTACGCGCGCTACCTGATCGACGTCGAGATGGGACCCTGCCAGTCGACCTCGCGCATCGTGCAGGCGACCGCGGCGGTCCAGCTCTTCGTGCAGCGCTGCTTCCTCAACCTCGAGCCGCAGGTGACGGTCGACGCCAAGGCCGACGCGGACTGGCTGCAGTGGCAGTGGATGAGCCGCTTTCGGGTCTGGCAGGCCAACCGCGCGGTGTTCCTCTATCCCGAGAACTGGATCGAGCCCGGGCTGCGCCGGGACAAGTCGCCGTTCTTCGCCGAGCTGGAGCAGGAGCTGCTCCAGAGCGACGTCTCGTCCGACGCGGTCGAGAGCGCGCTGGAGGGCTATCTCGAGAAGCTCGAGCGGGTCGCGCGGCTCGACGTGGTCGGCACGTTCCACGACGCCGGCGGCGGCTCCGACGTGCTGCACGTGATCGGGCGCTCGCAAGGCGACCCGCCGGCGTACTGGTACCGCACCTGGGTCGACGACGCGCGCTGGAGCGCCTGGACCAAGATCGACCTGGACATCGCCAGCGACCACGTCTTGCCGCTGGTCTGGGATCACAAGCTCTACGTCTTCTGGGCCACGGTGGCGCGCAAAGCCGACCGCACCCAGGCCCGGCCCGCGCCGCAGGTCGGCACGGCGCCGCCTCCGCCGCCCGCGACGCACCTCGAGATCACGCTGGCCTGGAGCCGCTTCAGCGGCGGCAAATGGCAGCCCAAGCAGACCGCGCCGCAGAAGATCGTGGTCCGCGACGTGGCGGGCAAGCCCGAGAAGCTGCCCGCCCAGCTCACCCTCAAGTCGTCGTTCCAAGGCGACGTGCTGGCGATCGACCTGTTCACCGACGACGCGTACGGGCGGCGCGCGCACTTCGCCGAGTTCCGCTTGGGCGGCAAGGGCAACGGGGTCGAGGCGTTCGCCTTCTCGACCGCCGGCTACGACGACGTCGGCGCGTCGGCGGCCGACATCGGCACGCTCCACCCGGCGCTGGACAAGGGCTGGCTGGCGGCGCCCAGCGAGGCGCGCTGGTCGGGCCAGACGCTCGTGCCCGACCCCTACGCCGCGCACGACCTGAGCCCGCTGCGCATGCGGGTCACCAACTTCTACACGTCCTACGACTACTACGGCCAGCTCCCAACCGAGCTGGTGTTCCACCAGGCGGACCGTTTCGCGCTGGCGGTTCCGCACCAGACCGTGCGCTTCGACTCGAGCCTGCCGGTGTTCTACGGCGACGCGGCGCGGACGTACTTCCTGGTTCCGGAGATCTACTACGATCACGGCTGGTACTTCAGCACGGCCCCGGCCTCGGTCGCCAACGCGTTCTACCGGGCCGAGTACCGCTTCGCGCCGTTCTACCACGCCTTCGTGCCGACGTTCGCGCGCGAGCTGAGCCGGGGCGGCGCCGACGCGCTCTACGCGCCCGCGCTGCAGCTCGGCCCGCAGGCGGTCGCGGGCGGGCCGAGCTTCGACTTCGCGGGCTACTACCAGCCGACCGAGCTGGTCGTCGCGCCCTACCCGAGCGAGGCGGTCGACTTCGAGCTCGACGCCGGCTACGCGCTCTACAACTGGGAGCTGTTCTACCACGTCCCGTTCGCGGTCGGGCTGGCGCTGGCGCGCAACCAGAAGTTCGAGGACGCCAAGCGCTGGTACGAGTACGTGTTCGATCCCGCCAGCGCCTCGAGCGATCCGTCGCCGCAGCGCTACTGGATCACCAAGCCGTTCCACGCCATGAGCTCGCCCGACTACTGGGCGCAGCAGGTCGCCAACCTGCTCGCGGCGCTCAACCGGCACGACCCGGTCGCCGAGCACCAGGTCGCGCAGTGGCGCCGGTATCCGTTCGACCCGCACGTCATCGCCGAGCTGCGCCCGGTGGCCTACCAGCGCGCGCTCGTGATGCGGTACGTCGACAACCTGATCGCCTGGGGCGACCAGCTCTTCGCGCAGGACACGATCGAGGCGCTCAACGCGGCGACCCAGCTCTACGTGCTGGCCGGCGAGCTGCTCGGGCCCAAGCCCGAGGTCGTGCAGCCGCGGGCCGGAGCGCCGGCCAAGACCTACGCCGACCTCGAGCCGGTCCTGGACGCCTTCGCCGACGCCGCCGTCGTGGCGGAGAACGCGATTCCGCCCGCCCGGGCCGACATCCCGACCCCGCCCGGCGTGCCCAAGCTGCCCGCGCTGCTGACCGCGTACTTCCGCGTGCCGCCCAACGACAAGCTGCTCGGCTACTGGGACACCGTCGCCGACCGGCTGTTCAAGATCCGCCACTGCATGAACGCCGCGGGCGTGGTGCGGGAGCTCGCGCTGTTCGCGCCGCCGCTCGATCCGGGCTCGCTGGTGCGGGCCGCGGCCGCCGGGCTCGACCTGGGCAGCGTGCTCGGCGACGAGAGCGCCGCGCCGTCGCCGTACCGTTTCGTGACCGTGGTGCGCCAAGCGCTGGAGCTGTGCGAGGACGTGCGCGGGCTGGGCGGCGCGCTGCTCGCGGCGCTCGAGAAGCGC
Source organism: Candidatus Elarobacter sp. (assembly GCA_030150085.1). Lineage (GTDB taxonomy): Bacteria > Vulcanimicrobiota > Vulcanimicrobiia > Vulcanimicrobiales > Vulcanimicrobiaceae > Vulcanimicrobium. The sequence goes on from JASLGJ010000326.1 coordinate 2,950, forward strand.
GACGCCGAAGCGCTCGCGCTGGTCCGCTCGAGCCGCGCCAAGCAGGTGCAGGCCGCGCTGGCCGACGTGCGCCGGCGGCAGGCCGACGAGGCGGCCGCGCAGCTCGCCGTGCTCGACCGCTCCAGCGAGGCCGCCGCCGAGCGGCGCGACTTCTACCGCGACGCCGTCTACATGAACGCCTGGGAGGCGGGCGCGCTGGTGGCCCAGAGCTCGAGCATGGTCTCCGAGACGGTCGCGCTGGTGCTGGAGTCGGCGGCGGGCGTCGCCCACGCCTTGCCGGGCGCGCAGTTCGGCGTCGCGGGCGCGGGCGGAACCCCGCAGGTCGCGGCGACGTACGGGGGCGAGAACGTCGGCAACTCGGCGGCCCGCTTCGCGACCGCGGCCCGCGTCGCGGCCTCGCTGCTGCAGACCGGCGCGGCGATGAGCACGGCGCTGGGCGCCTACCAGCGCCGGGCCGACGAGTGGGGCCTGCAGCGCCGCGTGGCGGACCTGGAGCTGGCCCGGATCGCGGCCGAGCGGGCCGGAGCCGAGATGCGGGTCGACGTCGCGCGGCGCGAGCTGGCCGCGCAAGCCCTCGAAGCCGCCGAGAGCGACGACGTCGACGCGTTCCTGCGCGACAAGTACACCAGCGCGGAGCTGTACGACTGGATGGTGGGGCAGACCAGCGCCACCTACTTCCAGGCCTATCAGCTCGCGTACGCGGTCGCCAAGCAGGCCGAGCAGTGCCTGCGGCGCGAGCTGGGGCTGGACGGCAGCGACTACGTGCGCTTCGGCTACTGGGACAGCCTGCGCCAAGGGCTGACCGCGGGCGACAAGCTGGCCTACGACCTGCGCCGGATGGAGGCCGCCTACCAGCAGCAGAACGCGCGCGAGCTGGAGCTCACCAAGCACGTCTCCTTGGCCGCGCTCGACCCGTACGCGCTGGTCGAGCTGCGCGCGACGGGCTCGTGCACGGTGCGGCTGCCCGAGCTGTTCTTCGATCTCGACAACCCGGGCCACTACCTGCGCCGGCTCAAGACGGTCGCGGTCAGCGTGCCGTGCGTGGTCGGGCCCTACGGCGGCGTCTCGCTGACGCTCACGCAGCTGGACAACCAGGTGCGCGTCTCGACCGACACGGCCGCCGGCTACGCCCGCGCGGCCGGCGCCGACGCGCGCTTCCGCGACGCCGCCGGCGGCACCAGCGCGATCGTCACCAGCAGCGGCCAGAACGACAGCGGGCTGTTCGAGCTGCGCCTGGACGACCAGCGCTACCTGCCCTTCGAGAACGCCGGCGCGGTCGGGAGCTGGCGCCTCGCGCTCAACCCGGTCTACCCGCAGTTCGACTACGCGACGATCAGCGACGTCGTGCTGCACCTGCGCTTCACCGCGCGCGACGGGGGCGCCGCCTTCGCGCAGCTCGCGGCGGCCGCGGCGAAGGCGCAGCTCAACACGGTCGCGCTGGCCGAAAGCCGGCGCGGGCTGTTCCGGCTGTTCAGCGCGCGCCACGAGTACGGCAGCAACTGGTACCGCTTCCTCAACCCGGGCAGCGAGACCGATCAGGTGCTGACGCTCGACACGCCGCCCGATCGGTTCCCGTTCTTCACCCGCGGGCTGGACGTCAAGGTCGCGGGCATCGACGTGCTGGCCAAGCTGCGCGACGCGGGCGACTACGAGCTGGTCATCGCTGCGCCGGGCGGGACGCCGCACAGCGTGACGCTGGCCGCCGACGCCGCGCTGGGCGGCGTCCACCACTGGGGCGCGGCCGTGCCGGCGCCCCTGATCGACCTGGGCCGCGTGCCGTCGGCGCTCCCTGCGAGCTGGACGTTCAAGCTGCGCCGAGCCGGCGCGGCCGACTTCCGCTCGCTGGGCGCGGACGAGGTGGACGACCTGGTCGTCATCCTGCGCTACGAGCTGGCCTGATGCTCGCGGCCGCCGACTTGCGGGCCGTGGTCGAGCGGGTCGTCGCGCTCGCCCGGCCCCAGCGCGTCTACCTCTACGGCTCGTACGCGCGCGGAACGGCGCACGCGCGCAGCGACGCCGACCTGCTGCTGGTCGGGCCCAGCGCCCTCTCCCGCCCGGCCCGCTGCCGCGACGACGTCGCCGTCCTGCGCGCCTCCCCGATCGATTTCGACGTGGTCCAGTTCACCCCCGAG
>JASLGJ010000339.1 GCA_030150085.1 Candidatus Elarobacter sp.
CGCCGGCCCAGGACGTAGGCCGCCAGCCCGCGCCCGCGCCGCACCCCCAGCCGCACGAGCTGGCCGCCGTGCTCGCGCGAGGCGGCGCGCAGGCGCTGCCACTCCCAGTCCAGCGGGGTGCGGGCGAAGGCGAAACGGCGGCGGGCCTCGCCGGCCTCGAAGCAGCGCCGCAGCGCGCCGTCGTCGTCCGGGCCCAGCGGCGCGACCGCGATCCGCTCGCCGGGCAGCGCGTCGGCGCGCAGGGTGATCGTGCGCGAGGGCAGCGCGACGAAGCCGATCCGCTCGTAGAAGGCCGGGTGGATGTCGCTGAACAGGTAGGCCAGGTCGCTCCCCGCGGCCCGCTCGGCGTCCAGGAACGCGCCCAGCAGGGCGGTCGCGTAGCCCCGCCCGCGCAGCTCCTCGGGGGTGAAGACCGCGCCGATCCCGGCCGCGCCGAAGCTGCGCTCGCCGCAGCGCAGCACCCGCGCGTAGCGCTTGCACGAAGCCGCCAGCACGCCGTCGACCCGCAGCCCGAGGGTGCGGAAGCGGCGCCGGCCCCAGCCCGAGCCGGCCGCCGCGCGGAACTCCGCCACGTACTCCTCGAAGCTGCGCCGCCCCGCCCACAGCCCCTGCGAGCGCGGCAAGACCTGCCGCACGTAGTCCTCGGGCGGCACGGTCTCCAGAGCCAGCATCGGCCGAGCCGTTCGGCGCCGGTACGCTCCCCTCCGGTGCGGGTAGGCGTTGTGCGTGTCGTTGCGCGTTCGCCTGCTGGCGCTCGTGGTGGTGCCGCTGACCCTGGTCTTGGCCCTGGTCGCCATCGTCGCGTTCCTGGGCCTGCGCACGCAGGCCGCCGAGGCGCGCAGAGAGGCCTCGACGGCGCTGCTGGAGGCCTCCGACGGGGTGCTCGAAAGCCTGCTCGGCGCCGAGACCGGCGCGCGCGGCTTCGTCCTGACCGCCAACCCGCGCTTCAGCGAGCCCTACGACGTCGCCCGGCGGGTGCTGGCCGACCGGCTGGGCGACCTGCGCGCCGCGGCGCGCGAGGAGCCCGACCTGCTCGCGCGGGCCGAGAAGATGGACAGCCTGGCGCGGCGCGAGCTGGCGATCCTCGACGGCTACGTCAGCATCGCCCGCGCCGGCCGGCTGGACGCCGCGCGGGCCGCGGTGGCGGGCGCGCAGGGCAAGCTGGTGATGGACGACTTCCAGGCCGAGACGGCCGCCCTCGATGCCGAGCTGCACGCGCGCGAGGGCCGCAGCCGGGCCGCGCTGACCGGCCTGTGGGGCATCGCCGCCGCGCTCCTGGTCGCGCTCGCGCTGGCCGGTCTGGCGGTCACGCTGCTGCTGGCGATCGTGGTCAGCCGCGCGCTGACGCGGCGCATCGAGCGGGTCGGCGCGCACGCCCAGGTCTACGCCCGGGGCGAGGCGATCGCGCCCGAGGACGCGGTGCGCGGCAGCGACGAGATCGCCGCGCTGGACGGCACGCTGCGCGCCATGGCCGAGCGCATCCGCACCCGCGAGGAGGAGCTGCGCGCGGCGCTGGCCCGCGCCGAGGAGGCCTCGCGCGCGAAGTCCGACTTCGTGGCGACCATGAGCCACGAGATCCGCACCCCGATGAACGGCGTGATCGGGATGTCGGAGCTGCTGCTCGAGACCGCGCTCGACCGCACCCAGCGCGAGTACGCGCAGACGATCCGCTACTCGGGCGAGTCGCTGCTGCGCGTCATCAACGACATCCTCGACTACTCGAAGATCGAGGCCGGGCGGCTGGAGATCGAGCGCACCGACGTCGAGCTGGTGCCGCTGGTCGAGTCGGTGGCCACGCTGCTGGCCGCGCAGGCGCGCGCCAAGCAGATCGACCTGTTGACCTACGTCGATCCCGCGGTGCCGCGGGTGCTGGTCGGCGACGCGCTGCGGCTGCGCCAGATCCTGACCAACCTGCTCGGCAACGCGGTGAAGTTCACCGACCGCGGCAGCGTGACCGCGATCGCCACCGTCGAGCGCGAGGACGACGCGGCGGTGTGCCTGCGCTTCGCGGTCGCCGACACCGGGATCGGGATCGCGCCGGACGACCGCGAGCGGCTCTTCGAGCCCTTCAGCCAAGCCGACATGACGACCACCCGGCGCTTCGGCGGAACCGGCCTGGGCCTGGCGATCTCGCGCCGGCTGGTGACGCTGATGGGAGGCGAGATCGGGGTCGAGAGCGTGGCCGGGCGCGGCTCGACGTTCTGGTGCACGATCCCGCTCGCGCGCAGCCTGAGCGCCGCCAGCGGCGCGCTGCCGCGCGATCTGCGCGGCACCCGCACGCTGATCGTCGACGACGAGCCGCGCGCGCGCGAGCTGCTGCGCCGCACGCTCGAAGGCTGGGGCGTTGTGGCCGACGCGCTCGCCGACGCCGAGAGCGCGCTGGAGCGGCTGGTGTGGGCGGCGGAGCGCGGCGAGCCCTACGACAACGCGCTGATCGACTACGAGCTGGGCGAGTCGATCGACGGCGTCGCGCTGGGCCGCGCGATCCGCGAGAACGCGCGCCTCGACCGCGCCGCGCTGCTCATGGTGACCGCGTACGACGACCCCAAGCGCGCCGCGGCGGCCAAGGAGGCCGGCTTCGCGGCCTACCTGGTGAAGCCGGTCACCCAGGCCGCGCTCTACGCCGCGGTGGCGGGCGTGGTGCACGAGCGCGAGCGGCGCGCCGCGCGCGCCCCGCTGGCGGCGCCGGCCGAGCCGCGCGCCGAGCGGGTGCTGGTCGTCGAGGACAACGCGGTCAACCAGCGCCTGGCGCTGCGCCAGCTCCAGCGCCTGGGCTTCGCCGCGGACGTGGTCGGCAACGGGGCCGAGGCGGTCGAGGCCAACGAGCGCACCCGCTACGACCTGGTCTTCATGGACGTGCAGATGCCGGTGATGGACGGCTTCGAGGCGACCGCGGCGATCCGCCGCCACGAGCTGCGCACCCAGGCCCACGTGCCGATCGTCGCGATGACCGCCAACGCGCGCGGCGAGGACCGCGACAACTGCCTGGCGGCGGGCATGGACGACTTCGTCTCCAAGCCGGTGACGCTGAGCGATCTGCGCCGCATCACCGAGCGCTGGATGCCGGCCCCGGCGAACGCGGAGCGCGGCGCGGGCTGAGCGCTACACGAAGGCCAGCGTCGGGTACTGAGCGCCCAGGACCGCGGATGCGTCGCGGCCGAGCCACTTCGCGATCACGGTGGCGTACACGGAGCGGAAGTCTTGCGAGAACTTCAGGTCGCCGTGGTCGAGGTCGGTCAGCGAGGGATGCTCGCCGTAGATGCCGCCCTTGACCGTGCCGCCCACGGCGAAGAGCGGCATGGCGGTGCCGTGGTCGGTGCCGTTGGAGGCGTTCTGCTGCACGCGCCGGCCGAACTCGCTGAAGGTCAGCGTCAGCACGTTCTTGGCGAGGCCGTGCGCGGCGAGATCCTGGTAGAACGCCAGCAGGCCGTCGCCGAGATAGCCCAGCAGGCGGTCCTGCTGGGCGCGCTGGCCGGCGTGGGTGTCGAACGAGCCGAGCGAGACGAACACGATCTTCGCGCCCGCGCGCGAGCCGATCAGGCGCGCCGCCAGCGCGAGCTGCTGCGCGAAGCCGTTGCTCGCGTACGCCGCCTCGTTGGTGAACGCGGCCGTCTGCGCGCGCAGCAGGTCGCCGCCGTGGTAGGCCTCGCGCGCGGTGTTCGCGATCAGCGACAAGTACGGCGACTGGCCTTGCTTGGCGCCGTCGTAGAGCACGCCCGCGCTCTGCTTGGACGCCAGATCGCGCCCGGTGTTGTAGCTGAAGGCGTTGAGCGCGCCGATCGCCGGCACCTCGACGTGCGCGGCGACCAGCGCCGCGGGCAGCGTGTCGCCCAGCGCGACCGCCTCGAACGGCGAAGCCGGCTTGCCGGCCGCGAAGCGGCGGTCGAGATAGCGCCCCAGCCAGCCGTACTGCTGCGGGCGGTCGGGCGAGGCGGTCTCCCAGATCTGCGTCGCCTCGAAGTGCGAGCGGTTGGGGTTCGGATAACCGACGCCTTGGAGCAGCGCGACGCGGCCCTGCCGGTAGAGCTCGTGCAAG
>JASLGJ010000386.1 GCA_030150085.1 Candidatus Elarobacter sp.
CGCCGGCCAGCGCGGCGCGCGCCTTGGCCCGCGCGTCGGAATCGCCGCAGCGCGCCGCCGCGGCGAAGATCCAGTACGGCGTGTCGATCAGCTCGACCGCGCCCAGGGCGCGCCCGACGATCTCGTCGGCCGCGCCGGCCCGGCCCTCGGCCAGCGCGTCGTAGGCCAGCGCGCCGCCCAGGATCGCGACCGACTGCTCGTCGCGCGCGGCCAGCGCCTCGTCGAAGGCGGCGGCCGTTTCGCGCCGCTGCGCGTCGCGCGCGGCCCCGGTCAGGACCGCGACGCGCAGCGCGATCGCGCAGATGTAGCGGTGGATGATCGGCAGCCGGTGCTCGACCGACTCGGAGCGAGCCAGGTGGCGCTGCGCGCTCTCGACGTCGCCCCCCACCAGCGCGCCCAGCGCGGCGTTCTGCGAGACCCAGGAGACGATGCGCAGGTTCTTCGTGCGTTCGGCGACCGCCAGCGCTTCGTCGTAGAACCCGCGCGCGGCGCTGACCGTGCCGGTCTTGAGCTCGATGTTGCCGTGGTTGTTGAGGGTGCGCAGGAGGACGTCGTTCTCGCCGTGCTCGCGCGCCAGCGCGACGGTGGTCACGAAGCGCGCGCGCGCCTCGGCCCCGCGCCCGAGCAGTCCCAGGCAGTAGCCGTAGACGCCGTGGAAGCGCATCACCCAGTGCGTGTCGGCGTGCTCGAGCAGCGGCTCGGCGACGATCAGGTGGGCCAGCGCGTCGCTGGCCTGGATGCGCGCGTTGAGCAATCCCGCCAGCGTCACCTCGGCCTCGAAGCGCAAGGCCGGCTCGCCGTCGCCGAGCCGGTCGGCCACCGCTTGGGTCGCGCTCACGCTGGCCTCGTGCTGGCCCAGCTCCCACAGCATCCGCACGTGGCGCAGCGCCAAGCGGGCCGAGCGCACGCGGTCGCTCTCGGTCAGCGCGTCCATGGCGCGCACCAGCCAGGCCGCGCTGCGCTCGACGTCGCCGGTGGCGTACCAGGCGTCGGCGGCCTTCTCGGCCAGATCGCCCTGCTGCTGCGCGTCGCGCGCGAACTCGTGCGCGCGCTCGTAGTAGCGCGCCGCGTCGCCGTGCGCGAAGGCCGCCTTCGCGCCGTCGCCGGCGCGGTCGTTCCAGGCCACCGCGTGCTCGGGGTCGCGTGCCCGGTAGGTGTGCTCGGCGATCGCCGCCACGTCGAGGGCGGGCTCGTTGGCCAGCGCGACCGCGACCCGCGCGTGCAGCTCGCGCGTCTCGGCGCGCAGCAGCTCGCCGTAGATCGCCTCGCGCGTCAGGGCGTGGCGGAAAGCGAAGCAGTTGCCGTCGTCGTCGTCCTCCTCGACGACGAGCTGGAGGTCGCGCGCGCGGCGCAGCGCGCGGTACACCGCGCCGACCTCGAACCCGCCCAGGCGGGTCAGGAAGCGGGCCGAGAAGCGCCGCCCCACGACCGCCGCGTGCAGCAGCACGTCGCGGTCGTCGGCGGAGAGCGAGGCGAAGCGCTCGCGCACCGCGGCCCGGATGCTGGTCGGCACCACGGCCCGCTCGGTGCCCTCGCGCGCGATGCGCTCGAACACGCCGCGCAGCAGCTCCTCGGCCAGCAGCGGGCGGCCGTCGGAGAGCTCGCGGATCTCGCCCAGCACGTCGGCGCTCAGGCGCCGGCCGGCGTCGCGCAGCACGGCGCGCAGCAGGCGGTCGATCTCGTCGGGGGCGAGCGGGTCGAGCGTCATCCGCTCGCCGGCCTCGCGCTCGAGCGCCGCGATCGCGCGCGCCCGGGCGGAGTCCGCCTCGACGTCCTCGGGCCGGTAGGTCGCCACGATCAGGATCGGCTCGTCGACCAGCCGCCGGGCCAAGAAGCGCAGCACCTCGATCGTCCCGCCGTCGGCCCAGTGGACGTCCTCGACCACGAACGCCAGGCCGTGCGGCTGGGCGTTCGCCGCGGCCGCGAGGTGGGCTGCGAAGAGCGAGAAGCGGCGCAGCTTGGCGTCGCCCCCGTCCGCCGGCTGGGCCTCGGAATCGCCCAGCGGGCGCACGCCCAGCGCTTCGAACGCCTCCCCGATCGGGGCGTAGGGCGCGTCGCTGTACTCGCGCGCGGCCACCGCCACGGCCCGCGTTCCGGCCCGCCTGGCGGCGGCGACGAACTCCTCCGCGAGCCGGCTCTTGCCGACCCCGGCCTCGCCCCGCACGACCACGACGGCCGAGCGGCGAGCCGGGCCGGGCCGGGTGCGCGTGAGCAGAAACTCCAGCTCCAGCGAGCGGCCGATCAGATCGCGGCAAACCAAACCGGAGGTGATCATGCGCCCCTCCCTTTCGCCGCCGGCGGCGAGGCCGCCCCGCTCCCTCACCGGTCGCATGAATCGGACATCCCCCGGACGAACAGCGGGCTGGTATGCTCCTCGAACGAACGACTCTCGAACGCCATCTCGCTGAGATCCTCGCGACCACCATGCCGGGCCACGGCGGCGACTCGCCCGAGGGGGACGAGCGCGAGCAAGGCGGCGACGGCGAAGAGGACGACAAGGGCCAAGAGCAGCCCTCCTGAGCGGCGCGGCGGCGGAGGTCGGCTCCGCCGCCGGGAATGATCCGCAGCGGATGGATCGTTCG
>JASLGJ010000400.1 GCA_030150085.1 Candidatus Elarobacter sp.
GCGGTTCTCGCCTTCGAGGTAGTCGTGCGTCGCCTCGACCAAGCCGTCGGTGTAGAGCAGCAGCAGCGCGCCGCGCTCCAGCTCGACGTTCACCGCGCCGGGCTCGTCGCGCTCGCGCAGGCCCAGCGGCAGGCCGACCACGCCGAGCGAGCGGATCGTGCCGTCGGCGGCGCGCACCAGCGGGGCCGGGTGGCCGGCCGAGGCGTAGCTGAGCATGCCGCCGACCTGGTCGAGCACGCCGATGAACGCCGTCACGAGGCGGTCGGGGTGCTCGGCACGCAGCGTCTTGTCGGCCGCGTCGAGGATCAGCGCGGGGTCGGGGTGGATGTGCGCCACGCCGCGGATCACCTGGCGCACGTTGCCCATCGTGACCGCCGCGTCCAGGCCGCTGCCGGCCACGTCGCCGATCGAGATCACGACCCGCCCGTCGGGCAGGCGCAGCGCGTCGTACCAGTCGCCCCCGATCAGGGCCTCGCTCTGCCCGGGCGTGTAGTAGCTGCTGAAGCGCAGGCCCGGCACGCGCGGCAGGGACGTCGGCAGCGCGGCTTCCTGGAAGCGCTGCGCGACGCGCCGCTCGCGCTCGAACACCTGCGCGTTGTCGATCGCCGCGGCGGCGCGGCGGGCGAACTCCTCGGCCACCGCCAGGTCGCGCTCGTCGTAGCGGCGCTCGGACTCGGTCACCCCGAAACCGATCGTGCCCAGCACCCGCCCGCGCGCGGCGAGCGGAACGATCATCACCGAGCGCAATCCGATCGCGCGGTGCAGCGTGAGGTGGCGCGTGCCGACCGCCTCGGCTTCGACCAGCGGCGGGCTGACCACCGGGTGCAGCGCCGAGACGCCGCTGCGCAGCACGGTGTCGAGCACCCCGCCCGGGGCGGGGCCGGCGTTCTGCTCGGCGCGGTACAGCTCGCGGGTCAGCTCGCGCTTGCGCGGGTCGACGTGCGCGGCGTCCGCGCCGGTCAACGTGCCGCGCTCGTCGACCAGGCGGATCGTGCAGACGTCGCCCAGCGCGGGCAGCGCGATGTCGAGCACGTGCGCGACCGTCGCCGCCAGGTCGAGCGACGAGCCCAGCACGCGGGTGGCCTCCATCAGGAAGCGCTGCTCGCGCTCGCGCGCGCCGTCGGCCGCGGGATCGCGCAGCCGGGCGACCTTGAGGTGGGCCTCGGCGCGCGCGCGCAGCTCGTCGGCCGAGAACGGCTTGACCAGGTAGTCGTCGGCGCCCGCTTCGAGGCCCTCGACCGCGCTCTCCTGACCGGCCCGGGCGGAGAGCATGATGACCGGCAGGCGCGCGGTGCGCTCGTCGGCCCGCAGCCGGCGCAGCAGCTCGAAGCCGTCCAGCACCGGCATCATCGCGTCGGTCACGAGCAGGTCGGGCATCTCGCGCGCGAGCGCCCGCAGCGCGGCCGCGCCGTCGCCGACGGTCTCGACGTCGTAGCGGTCGGCGAACAGGCGCGCGATGTAGGCCCGCAGGTCGGCGTTGTCGTCGGCGACGAGCACCAGCGGGCGGCCGGTCCGCACGCGCTCGCCGGCCGGTTCGCTCGCCCGGCTCCAGTCGCGCGCTTCCTGGAGGTACTGCGCGACGATGCCGCTCCCGGCCGGCGCGCCGTCGTCCTCCTCGACCTGCTCGGGCGGCAGGTGCGCGCGCCCCAGCGGCACGCGCACGGTGAAGGCCGAGCCGCGCTCGAGCGCGCTCTCGACCGCCACGCTCCCGCCGTGCAGCTCGGCCAGGTCGTGGACCAGCGCCAAGCCGATGCCCGTGCCCTCGTGGGTGCGGGCCTTCGCCCCGCGCACGCGCCGGAAGCGCTCGAACAGGTGCGGCAGCGCCTCGGGCGGGATGCCGGTGCCGGTGTCGGCCACGCGCAGCTCGGCCGCGCGCCCGTCGGCGCTCGGCCCGACGCTCACCCGGATCTCGCCGCTGAAGGTGAACTTGAGCGCGTTCGAGAGCAGGTTGAGCACGATCCGCTCCCACATGGCGCGGTCGACGTAGACCGGCTCGGGCAGCGGCCGCACCTCGACGGCCAAGCGCAGTCCGGCCGCCTCGACCGCGGAGCGGAACGTGCTGGCCAGGTCGGCGCTGAACTCGCCCAGGTCGGTGGGGCGGAACGAGCCCTCGATCCGCCCCGCCTCGATGCGCGAGAACTCCAGCAGCGTGTTGACCAGCTTGAGCAGCCGCAGCGCGTTGCGCCGCGCGCCGTCGAGCTGCGCCCGGCCCCGTTCCGAGGCGACCTCGCCGCCGGCCTCCAGCTCCTCGAGCGGGCCGAGCACGAGCGTGAGCGGGGTGCGGAACTCGTGGCTGACGTTGTTGAAGAACGCGGTCTTGGCTTCGTCCAACTCGCGCAGGCGGCGCTCGCTCAGCACTTTGGCGGTCGTCTCGACGACCGTGCAGAGGATGCCGCCCACCCCGCCCCGCTCGTCGCGGATCGGGCTGTACGAGAACGTGAAGTAGCACTCTTCGAGGTAGCCGCTGCGGTTGAGCGGCAGCAGCAGGTCCTCTTTGAAGACCGGGACGCCGCGCTCGGCAACCTCGGCCAGCAGCGGCGCGATCGCGTCCCACACCTCGGTCCAGCACTCGCGCCCGCGCTGGCCCAGCGCGCGCGGGTGCTTGCCCTGCAGAATCTCGGCGTAGGCGTCGTTGTAGAACTGGACCAGCTCCGGGCCCCACCACAGGATCATCGGGAAGCCGCAGTCGAGCACCATGTTCATCGCGGTGCGCAAGCTCTGCGGCCAGTCCTCGGCCGGGCCCACGGCGGTCACGCCCCAGTCGAACTGCCGGCTGAGCGTGCGCATGTCACTGCGTCGACTCACGATCCCGTGCCCTTTGCCCATCCCGGCCGCTCGTCACCCGTCCCGGCGTCGAGCGCCGCGGCGAGGCCGCTGAGGTCTTGGACGTCGGCCAGCGACGGTGCGCGCAGGGTGCACGAGGCGGCGTGGTCGGGCAGCGCCTCGCGCGCGAACGCGTCCCGCACGCGGGCGATCCACGGCTCGCCCAGGTACGTCCCCAGGCTGCCCAGCACGATCGCGTCGAGCACCAGCAGGTCGGCCAGCAGCGCGCAGGCCGCGCCGACCGCGGCCGCGTTGTCCTCCAGCGCGGCG
>JASLGJ010000409.1 GCA_030150085.1 Candidatus Elarobacter sp.
GCGGTCGTCGAGGTTGATGATGTCCTCGAACACGAAGAGCAGGTTCTTGACTTCCTCGGCCACCGCGGGATCGCGCCGGTTGAGCCCGTCGAGGATGTTCTTCTCGGTCTCGCGGTCGACGAAGCCCATGACCTGCGCCAGAGCCTGCACGCCGCCGGCCTTGGTGAAGTCCGACCCGCTGACCATCAGGCGCCGGCCCAGCAATTCGTCCAGCTGCTCCAGGATCTCCGGGGCGGTCTTCTGCAGGATCGCGATGCGCATCGCGACCTCGCCCTGCAGCTCGGGCTCGAGCTGCGAGAGCACGGCGCCGGCCTGGTCGGGCGACATGTAGACCAGGATCAGCGCGACGGTCTGGGGGTGCTCTTCCTTGATGAACTCGAGCAGCTGCGCGGGCTCGGTCTTCTTCACCAGCTCGAGCGGGTTGCCGTGCTTGAGCGCCGCGAACAGGCGGTTCGTCATGTCGTCGGCTTGGCCGGCGCCGAACGAGCGCTCCAGGATCTCCTTGGCGTACTCGATGCCGCCTTCGTTGATGTACTTGAGCGCGATCGCGCGCTGGTAGGCCTCCTGCACGACCGCGTCGCGCTTGTCGATCGAGACGGTCGAGATCTTGGCGATCTCGAGCACGATCCGCTCGACCTCGTCCTGGCGCAGGAACTTGAAGATCGACGCGGCCAGCTCCAGGCCGATCGTGATCATCAGGATCGCGGCCTTCTCGGGCCCGCTGATGTCGGGGATCGCGGGCGCGCTGTACGCGTCGGCGGCGGAGCCGAACGAGCCGCCGAAGTCGTCGCCGAGGGTCAGGAGGGGCTTATCGGTGATCACGTGTGCTTACTCCGCGAGCCAGAGCTTGACGAGCTTGGCGATGTTGTCGGGGCTCTCTTGCGCGACCGTCGTCACGTACTCAATCATCTGCTCGCGGGTGAGGTCCGCGGCCGAGCGGATCGGCGCGGCGATCGCGGGCGTGCCGTCGAGCATGGGGTGCTCTTCGAAGGACGGCAGCTCTTCGGCCAGCGACGAGTCGAAGGTGGGCAGCTCGCTGCTGGGGCGGAACGTCCGGCGGCGGATCAGGGCGAACGCGGCGCCCGCGCCGGCCAGGCCGAGGATCGCGAGCAGCGCCACGAACGGCACCAGCGGCAGGCCGAGCACGGTCGAGCTCGTGCCGTAGGCGATCGTCGCCGCGGGAGCCGGGGCGAACGGGATCGCCTCGACCGAGATCTGGTCGCCGCGCGCCGGGTCGATGCCCGCCGCGGCCGCGACGACGTTGCGGATCTTCTGCACGTCGGCCGCACTGACCGCATACTGCACCTGGGCCGCCGCGTTCGCGTTGGCGTTGCCGGCGGCGGTGATCGCCGCGGCGGGCGCGTTGACGAGCACCGCGACCGACAGCCGCTGCACCTTGCCCGGCGCGTCGACGTGCTTGGTGGTCTGCTCGCCGACCTGGTAGTTGCGGGTCGCCTCGGCGTTGCTGTAGCGGTTGTTGCCCTGCTGGTTCTGCTGGCCCTGATAGGTCGGGACGACGTTGGTCGTCGTGCCGGGCACGCCGCTGGCGGGGTTCTTGCCGCCGTTGCCGGTGTAGCTCTCGCGCTTGGTCTTCTCCGAGAGCACCGTGCCGGTCGGGGCGTAGCTCTTGGTCTCGGTCTGGTTGGCGTCGAAGCCCATTTGGCTGGCGACCCGGACCGCGGAGCGCTTGGAGCCGATGGTCGCGTCGAGCAGGCCCTGCAGCGACTGCTGCAGGTCGGACTCGAACTTCTCCTTGGCCACCAGCTGCGCTTGGGTCAGCTGCAGCGCGGTGGCGGTGTCGGTGCCGCTCGCGTCGGCGAGCGCGGCGGGGCGCAGCACGGTCCCGTTCTGGTCGACGATGGTGACGTTCTCGGGCTTGAGGCCCTCGACCGCGCCCGCGACGAGCTGGGTGATGCCGCGCACCTCTTGCGCGCCGAGCTGCATGCCGGGCTTGGTCTGGATCGCGATCGAGGCCGTCGTCGGCTGCTGGGTCGTGGAGTACAGCGACGCCTCGGGCGTGGCGATGTGGACCCGCGCGGACTGGACCGGCGTCAGGGCCGAGATGGTGCGCTGCAGCTCGCCCTCGGTGGCGCGCGTCTTGGCGATCTTCTCCTGGAAGTCGGTCATGCCGAGGTTCGTCTTGTCGAACAGCTCGAAGCCGGTGCCGCCGCCCTTGACGACGCCCTGGCCGGCCAGCGCGACGCGCTCCTCGTAGACGTTCTCCTGGGGCACGAGCACGGTCGCGCCGCCGTCGGCCAGGCGGTGCGGGATCTTGGAGGCGTCGAGCTTCTGCACGACCGCGCTCATCTCGTCGGGCTGCAGGTTCGAGAACAGCACGCCGTAGGCGGGGCCGCGCAGGCGGAACATCGCGAAGAACACCAGCGCGAGCGCCAGGACGACCCCGATCGCCGCGTAGACGAGCCGGTTCGTGCCGCTCTGCTGGTTCCACCAATCGCGCATGCGCCCGGGATCGAGCCCGAACGAGGACAGACGTTCCAAAAGCCACCTCGCGGGGTGCGTACAACGACCCCGTGCGGGATGCCGACCGTGGCTGCCCCACCGAGCATCCATGCCCGGCACTGAGGATACTATCGGCCAAACACGGCGGCTCTTTATCGCAGGACGGCCGAACGCGCCGGCGGCGGCTTCGGCCGAAGGCCCGAAACGCGAAGGATTCGCCGCAGGCGAATCCCTAGACGGCGAGCGCGGAGCGCTCGGGGCCGACCGAGACGGCGACCACCGGCGCGCCGGTCAGCTCCGCGAGCCGGTCGACGAAGGCCCGGGCGGCGGCCGGGAGGTCGGCGATGCGCCGGACCTCGCGCAGGTCTTCGGCCCAGCCGGGGTGCTCCTCGACCTCGACCCGCAGGCCCGCCTCGCCGATGGCCTCGATCCCGGCCGGGCTGCCGTCGGCGCGCCGGTAGCCGGTCACGATGCCCAGGCGCTCGAAGCCCGAGAGCACGTCGAGCTTGGTGATGACCAGGCTGTCCAGCCCGTTGAGGCGGGCGGCGTAGCGCGCGGCGACCGCGTCGTACCAGCCGCAGCGGCGCGGGCGGCCGGTGACCACCCCGAACTCGCGCCCCTGCGCGCGCAGCTGCTCGCCCCGCTCGTCCTCGAGCTCCGACGGGAACGGCCCGCCCCCGACCCGGGTGCAGTAGGCCTTGGCCACCCCCAGCACGCGCCCGACCGCGGTCGGCCCGACGCCCAGGCCCGTGGTCGCGCCGCCCGCGATGGTGGTCGAGCTGGTGACGTAGGGATAGGTGCCGTAGGAGACGTCGAGCATGGTGCCCTGGGCGCCCTCGGCCAGGACCCGCTCGCCCCGCTCCAGCGCGGCGTGCAGCCAGCCCACCCCGTCGACCACGTGCGGCTGCACCCGCTCGGCCAGGGCGAGCGTCTCGCGCACCACGTCCTCCTCGCGCGGCAGGTCGCCCGCCCCGGCGAAGAGCGGGGCGCGCAGGATCAGGACCTGGCGGATCTTGCTCGCCAGCGCCTCGGGCTTGGCCAGGTCGCCGAAGCTGATCCCCAGCCGCCCGACCCGGTCGACGTAGGCCGGCCCGATCCCCCGCCCGGTCGTGCCGATCGCCGCCCCGCCGCGCTGCTTCTCGCCCAGCGCGTCGAGGATCGCATGATACGGAAAGACGATGTGGGCCCGGTCCGAGACCGCGACCCGCGAGACGTCGACCCCGATCGCCGCCAGCGCGTCCAGCTCCTCGACCAGCCCGCGCAGCGAGACGACCGTGCCGCCCCCGATCAGCAGCTTGGTGCTCGGGACCAGCGCGCCCGAGGGCACGATCCGCAGCGCGACCTTGACCTCGCCGACCTGGATCGAGTGGCCGGCGTTGTTGCCCCCGCCGAAGCGCGCCACGACGTCGTACTCGCGCGCGAGCAGGTCGACGATGCGCCCCTTGCCCTCGTCGCCCCACTGGATCCCGACGCAGACGTCGAGCCGCCGCGCTGGGTCGGGCGGGCCGGCGAACATGCTAGCTGTCTCCGCGGAAGTCGAGGTCGGTCGTGCTCCCCACCGGTAGCGGCGGGACGCCCTCGAACGAGGTCAGGACGTACTCGGCGAGCAGGGCGTTGGGCCAGCCGAAGTCGACCCGCGAGAACTTGGTCGGGTCGTCCGGGTTGAACGACTCGTGCAGCAGGTGGTCGCCCGGGTCGGAGGCCAGCAGCTGCGCGAGCACGTCCTTGCGCTCCTGGTCGTTCGAGGCGGTGAAGCCTTGCATCAGCAGCGCGATCGGCCAGACGAAGCCGTCGGTGGTGTGCTGGGAGCCGATCCCGCGCGCCAGCTTGCCGACGTAGTACGTCGGGTTGTCCTTGGAGAGCAAGAACTTGCGCGTGTTGCGGTAGATGAACGACGAGTTCTTGCCGTAGCCGATGTAGGGCGCGGAGAGCAGCGAGGGGACGTTGGCGTCGTCCATCAGCGTCGAGTTGCCCAGGCCGTCGGTCTCGTAGGCGTAGACGTAGCCGTAGTTGGGGGTGAAGACCAGGCCGTAGGTCTGGATGCCGGTCTGCACCTCGTCGCGCAGGGCCCGGGCGCGCTGGGCCTTGATCAGGTTGTGGTAGACGTCGCGCTCGATCTCTTGCAGCTCGCCCAGCGCCACCACCGCCATCATCTCCGACGGGATGAGGTAGTTGTACTTGCAGGCGTCGTCGGAGGGCCGGAAGCCGCTCCAGATCATGCCGGTGTAGGCGACCGGGTTGCCCTTGCCGCCCTGCGCCAGCTCCTTGTGCCCGTAGCGCGAGTTGCGCGGGTGGTCTTGCTCGCGCTCCATCGTGTCGAGCGCCTTGTCGAAACCGAGCGAGAGGTCGCCGGTGAAGATCGACGCGTCGCCGGTCTGCTTCCAGTACGTCCAGGCCAAGCTGATCGGGTACGCCAGCGAGTCGAGCTCGAACTTCTGCTCCCACACCCGGTAGTCTTGGGTGAAGGCGTTCGCGTACGGGTCGACCTGCAGGTACTTGCCCATGCGCGCGATCGTCCCGCGCAGCAGCGCGCCGACCTGCACGTCGTTCTTGGCGAAGAACAGGTAGGGCCGGACCTGCACGCTGGCGTCGCGCAGCCACTCGGCCGGGATGTCGCCGGTCTTGACGTACGCGGTCCCGTCCGAGGTGTAGGTGACCTGCTTGTTGGTGTTGAGCAGCGCGGCCCGGTACATCGACTGCAGCTTGGGGTCGGCGACGGTGTAGCCCGCGGCGGCCTTGGCGACCGCGTCGAGCTCGATCGCGCCCGCGTTCAGCGGCGCGAGCACCATGATAGACGCCAGCGTCCATACCAGCGCGCGAAGCAGATAGCCCATCGTCACCGCCACCCTACCATGCGCTTGCGGGAGCCTCCTCGGAACTCGCGCAGACTTTTACGCCAGATCGGCCAGCGCGTCGCCCAAATCCAGCCCGGCCCGCTCGCGCAGGACGCGGTAGATCAGCGAGGCCGGGAAGCCCAGCCGCTCCAGCTTGCGGGCCGCGGACTGGTAGGAGACGCCGGGCTGGACGCGCCGGATCCGCTCGTAGGCGGCCGCGGCGCGCTCGTCCTGCGAGGTCCCGGCCACGGCGACCCGCTCGCGGGCCGCGTCGCGGTCGATCCCGCGCTTGACCAGCTCGGCGACCAGCCGCGCGTCGCCCAGCGGCGCCCGCTTGCCCTCGACGTAGAGCGCCGCGTAGAGCCCGTCGTCGAGCAGCCCGTCGCGCTTGCACCACGCGACCGCGGCCGCGACGGCCCGCTCGGGATGGCCCTTGCGGGCCAGCTTGGCGTGGAGCTGGGCCTCGGTCAGGCGGCGCTGCGCGAGCATCCGCAGGGCCGAGACCCGCGCGGCCCGCTCGCCGTCGCGGACGGCGCTCGGACCGCTCGGGGCCGGGAGCGGTCTACTCGTCGCCGGCAACCGCGCCGACCGGCTTGGCGAGGCCGTTGGTCGAGACGGTGGCCTTGAGCGCTTCGCGGATCTTGGTCTCGATCTCGGCCGCGGTGTCGGAGTGCTCTTCGAGGAAGGCCTTGGCGTTCTCGCGGCCCTGGCCGATTCGCATCTCGCCGTAGGTGTACCACGAGCCGGACTTGCCGATGATGTTGCGCTCGAGCGCGACGTCGATGATCGAGCCCATCTTCGAGATCCCCTTGCCGTAGGTGATGTCGAACTCGGCCTGGCGGAACGGGGGCGCGACCTTGTTCTTGACCACCTTGACGCGGGTGCGCGTGCCGACCACGTCCTGGCCGACCTTGATCTGCTCGAGCTTGCGGATGTCCAGGCGAACCGAGGCGTAGAACTTGAGCGCGCGCCCGCCCGAGGTCGTCTCGGGGCTGCCGAACATGACGCCGACCTTCTCGCGCAGCTGGTTGATGAAGATCACCACGCACTTCGAGCGCGAGATGGCCGAGGTCAGCTTGCGCAGGGCCTGCGACATCAGGCGGGCCTGCAGGCCGACGTGGGTGTCGCCCATGTCGCCCTCGAGCTCGGCCTTGGTGACCAGCGCCGCGACCGAGTCGAGCACGACCACGTCGACGGCGTTCGAGCGGACCAGCATCTCGACGATCTCGAGCGCCTGTTCGCCGGCGTCCGGCTGTGAGACCAGCAGGCTGTCGAGGTCGACCCCCAGGCTCTGGGCGTAGGTC
Organism: Candidatus Elarobacter sp.; assembly: GCA_030150085.1. Classification (GTDB taxonomy): domain Bacteria; phylum Vulcanimicrobiota; class Vulcanimicrobiia; order Vulcanimicrobiales; family Vulcanimicrobiaceae; genus Vulcanimicrobium. Next base: position 6,599 of record JASLGJ010000409.1, read on the forward strand.
GGGTCGAGGGCGTGCTCGACGTCGACGAAGGCGCCCGTGCCGCCGTGCTTCTGGGCCTCGGCGATGACGTGCAGGGCGAGGGTCGTCTTGCCGGACGACTCCGGGCCGTAGATCTCGATGATGCGCCCGCGCGGCAGACCGCCCACGCCCAGCGCGAGGTCGAGGGCGATCGAGCTGGTCGAGATGACCTCAAAGGACATCTTCTCGGCGTGCTCGCCCATCTTCATGATGGAGCCCTTCCCGAACTGGCGCTCGATCTGGGCGAGCGCGTTGGAGAGGGCTAAGGCTTTGTCGTCGGCCATGGGGTGCTCCGTGCGGGTAGTGCGGTCGGTTCGATCCGACGGTACCGCGCCTGCATGCCATATGTGTGGCACCGGGCGAGAACCGTCGTCACCAGGACGTTCACGCCGAGCGGCCACCGCGGCAAGGGCACGTCGTTAGGACAGTCCTTCTGAATCCGCTTGAATCGAACCTCTGTTCGATCCAGCCGGGCCGAAGAACCCGAAGCGGGCTGGCCATTGCGGACGCAGCGCGCACCCGTCACGAGCCGAGCTCGCGCTACGCGGCCGTCTCGAACAGCGCCTTGGTGAACTGGGCCGGGTCGAACTCCTGCAGCGCGTCGACCGACTCGCCCAGCCCGACGTACTTCACCGGCACGACGAGCTGGTCGACGATCCCGACCAGCACCCCGCCCTTGGCGGTCGAGTCGAGCTTGGTCACCACCACCCCGGTGAGCTGCGTCGCCTCGTTGAAGAGCTTGGCCTGCGAGAGCGCGTTCTGGCCGGTCGTGCCGTCGACCACCAACAGGGTCTCGGCCGGCGGGGCGCCGGTCTCGCGCTCGATGATGCGGCGCATCTTCTTAAGCTCTTCCATCAGGTTGGTCTTGGTCTGCAGGCGGCCGGCGGTGTCGACCAGCACCACGTCCACCCCGCGCGCCTTGGCGGCGTTCATCCCGTCGAACACCACCGAGGAGGGATCGCTCCCCTCGGCGCCCCGCACGTACTCTGCGCCCGCGCGCTCGGCCCAGACCGCGAGCTGCTCGGCCGCAGCGGCGCGGAAGGTGTCGGCCGCGACCACCATCACCCGCTTGCGCTGCTTGCGCAGCAAGGTTGCGAGCTTGCCGATCGTGGTCGTCTTGCCGCTCCCGTTGACCCCCACCACCAGCACCACCGCCGGCTTGCCCTTGAGGTCGAGCCCCATCTCGGGCAGGGTGAGGAAGTTCTGCACGTCGCGCCGGAAGCGGGCCACCACCTGGTCGCTCGTCTGGTAGCGGTCCTGCTTGGCCACGTCCTTGAGCGCGGTGACGATCTTGAGCGTCGTCGGCACGCCGAAGTCGGCCCGCAGCAGCAGCTCCTCCAGATCGTCCCACAGCTCGGCGTCGACCGGGCGGCGCGCCAGCGCCAGCGTCTCCAGCTCGCCGCCGAACGCCTCGCGCGTCTTCGTCAGCGCCGTCTTCAGTTTCGCGAACCAGCTCACGGGTAGGTCCGGTTCGGCGGTGAAGCGTAGCGGGCCCGCATGATTCCGCAGCGCGAGATCGCTCCCGGTGTCCGGGTGGCGGCGATCGGCTTCGGCGGCTACCACTTGGGCCGCATCCCCGACGAGCGCGAGGCGATCCGCCTGCTGCACGCCGCGATCGACGCGGGCGTGACCTTCCTGGACAACGCCTGGGAGTACCACCAGCACCGCAGCGAGGAGCGCATGGGCAAGGCGCTCGCGGGCGGCAAGCGCGACGCGGTGTTCCTGATGGACCAGGTCTGCGTGCACGGGCGCGGTGCGGACGTCGCGCTGCGCCAGCTCGACGAGTCGCTGCGCCGGCTGGGCACCGACCGCCTGGACCTCTGGTCGGTGCACGAGGTCATCTACGAGGACGATCCGGAGCGCTACTACGCGCCGGGCGGGCTGCTCGAAGCGTTCGCGCGGGCCAAGCAGGCCGGCAAGGCGCGCTTGGTCGGCATCGCGGGCCACAAGCGGCCCGCGGTCCTGCGCGAGATGATCGAGCGCGGCTTTCCCTTCGACACGGTGATGATGCCGCTCAACGTGCTCGACGCCAGCTACGACAGCTTCGAGCGCGCGGTGCTGCCGCTGGCGCGCGAGCGCGGCATCGCGCCGCTCGGGATGAAGGCGTTCTTCGACGGCCGCCGCCTCGCACCGGCCGGGGTCGATCCCGACGACGCGCTGCGCTACGCCATGTCGCTCCCGGGCGTGGTCACCACCGTGACCGGAATCGACTCGCAGGCAGTGCTCGACCACCACGTCCGCATCGCGAACGACTTCGTTCCGCTCGCCGAAACGGC
>JASLGJ010000440.1 GCA_030150085.1 Candidatus Elarobacter sp.
CTTGATGACACTTTCGGTCTTGTAAGTGATGACGACCGAGTCGATCTGCGGGTCGTCGTAGCCCTCCAGCAGCATCTGCGCTGATATGATGATCGCGCGCGGCTTCGCGCCGAACAGCGCGAGGAAGTCCTCGGTCTCCAGTCCATGCGAGTTCATGCCGCCGCCGACGAAACCCACGTCGGCGCCGCGCAGCGGGTGGTTCGGGTACTCCTCGATCGCCGCGGCCAGACGCTCGTATAGGTCGCGCATCTGATCGACGCGCGTGACCAGCACCATCGTTTTGCGGAACCGCTCGGCGCTCTCGTTCACCAGCATGTCGACCAGCGCGCCCACCGTTTTCTCCGACAGCGAGAAGTCCGGCACGTCGAACGGCTCGAAGTGCGGGGTGATGATCACGCCGCGTTCGGCCAGCTCTCGATAAGTGATGGTGAAGGCGATCTCGTCGATGCCGATCGGCAACAAGTCGGGTCGGTTGGGCGTGGCCGTCAGCAGCAGCACCGGGAACGGGTGTTTGGACTCGAACAAATGCTGGTAGGTCGGCGCGGCGGCGTGGTGCGCCTCATCGACCACCACCAGCGCGAGGTCGCCGTCCTTGGCCAGCTCGGCTTCGGCATCGCCGGTCATGACAAAGCGCACGCGCGCGGCGAGCTCGTCAGCGCCCGCGGGCAGCGAGTTGGGATCGTTTGCGACGAGCTTGCGCAGCTCGCGGTCGGCCTGAGCGTGGAGAGAGCGACGGTGGGTCACCCACACGGCGCGCGACGTTCGGGACGGGTGGCGGGCGAGGGTCTCGAGGATGATTCGGAAGGCCGTGCGGGTCTTGCCGGCGCCGGTCGGGAGGATGAGCCCGATGTTGCCGTCGGGCCGGCGGCGCAGAGCGTCGAGGCACTGCGCGACGGCTTCGTCCTGGAAAGACCAGTCGGGGCCGAGGCGCACGGTCGCCCCGGCGATCGGCGGAACCGTAGCAGTTCCCCCCGACCAGGCGAGGGCGAGGCGCAGCACCGCCGGCGGCAGCGACAGCTTCTCGGCTAGCAGCGCCATGTCGACCGGCCCGCCGCCGTTCGCGGCGCGGGCGCGCGCCGCGGTTTCAGCCAGCTGTGCGTTCGTCTGCTGGCGTTTCTCAGCAAGGCGGGGACCGAGCGCGTCGGCCGCAGCACGCAGGGCATCGTAGGTCTGCTGGTTCAGGCCGCGGGTCGCGTCGTCGGTCAGCGCGGTGTGCAAGCGATTCGGGTGCAGCGGGTTAACGCCCTGGGCGCGCACGGCATCGTTCAGCGCCTTGGCGAGCGCGGCCACGCTACCCGTCTCCAAATACAGCGGCACCAACAGCTGCTCGACGACGGTCTGAACTTCAGGTGTGCCAATTCCATAACGCGCCATGTCGAAACTCCATCCGGCGACCGTAATAGCGGCCAATTTCAGAAACGCAATCGTTTTGGAATTGGTCATGACGAAATTCCAGTTCTATTCCAAAAAGCGGTTGCTCACGCGACGCGGGCGTGCGAGAAGGCGCCATGGCGCAGTTCGCCGGTGGCGTGTTTCAATGGAGAGGTGTTTAAAACGACGAAGCCCCGCGAGGGCCAATCAGGCGGTCGCGGGGCTCTGGGGTCCGATTCCATGTACCCGCGAGGGGCATAGACGGTCATCGGCTCACGTGAGGTATATAGAATGGCGGCGGTTACCAATCAACTACCGGACATACACTCGCTACTGGGGCTAGTCCCGCCCGCGCGGATCCTCCGCTTTTACCGCGCTGCCGGCCGCGACGCGCAACGTGCGCTCGCGTTGCACGACTGGAACGAAGCGGTTGGAGCCGCTTTCTATCCGCTGCTCCAGAAGGTCGAACTGGCGCTGACCGTCAAGGTCGAGTCGGCGATGGCTGCCGTCTACGGTCCCGACTGGTTCGCCGACCCCACCTTCCTCCGAGCCGCCGACTACGCCACCCGCGCCGAGATCGCGGGTACGCGACGCCGGTTGATCGCCGCTGGCCGTCCGATTGATGCCGACGGGGTGATGGAGAAGTCGTCCTTTGGGTTTTGGGTCGGCCTGCTGCGCCCGATCTTCAACCCGCCAGTCTGGATGACGCAGCTATCGGCCACCTTCCCTGCATTGCCCCTCGGCGTCGGTCGACACGATCTGGCCAAGCTCGCCTCAGCGGCGGCGACGCTGCGCAACCGCATCGACCACCACGAGCCGCTGATCGGACTCGATCTGTCCGCCCGCCATTCGGACATAGAGCGGCTGCTGACCTGGATCGACCCCGGGCTGGCGGCGCGCGCAGATGGCAAGGCCGTCCAGCGGCTGCTTCGCCAGAAGCCCTAGCGTTGGCGGGCCGGCGCAGCCTCTGGTCGCGGGCCGAGACCGTCTTGGCGCTAGACGTCGCGATTCGGGTCGGCGCCGCCGCCGGACCCTGGAATCCGCTGGTCGCGGGGCTGTCGCAGCTGCTGCGGGACGCGCGCGTTAGCCCGGCGCAGCGAGACCGAAACCCGTTCGGCGTCGCATGCAAGGTCGCGCGCTTGGCTACCTTGCTCGATGGCGGTACGCCGCTGGGCGGGGCGCGACTAGAGCGGTCGCTATGTGCTGAGTTCGCTGGCCGACCGCGCGCGCTCGCAGACGCGGTTACCTGGGCGTACCGGTCGCTGGCGCAGCCGGACGTTGCTGGGCCATCAATCGGACCGGTTCCGACGTTCGGCAATTTCGAGACGCTGCGGAGGGACGGCGCGACAAGGGTCTACCTTGCGCGACTGGCCGGCGTGGCGCTAGCCGACGGCCGCATATTGGCGAAGGTCGGCCGCAGCGCGAACGTCCGGCGACGTATGAACGAGCTAAACGGAGCGCTGCCCGTTCCCCTGGGTGTCGCTTGGCGCCCGGTTGCAATTTGGGAGTTCGACTGCGCGGACGCAGCCCATCACGCCGAGCAGTCGATGTTGGCGCGTTGCGCGGCGGGTGGCCTATCGGCCGGCGGCGAGTTTCTCGCAGTCACAGTCGACAGCTTGGCGTCGATTGCCGCCGACGGGCCGCCGCTCAGCGGAGAATCCGCCCGGCGGCGGTCGCCCAGCGCGCGAGGTCGGCGAGGTTGGCGTGGGGCGCAAAGGCGAGGTCACGCTCGACGGGCAGATTGAGCGCGCCGCGCATGTTGGCAATGTCAGCAAGGCTGAACACGCCGATTTCGGGCGTGCCGAGGCCAAGGTCGGCCAGTCCGTACGCTAGTGACGGGTCGGCAGCGTCAAGTTCGGCGATTAGCCACACGGCCGGGCCATCAGGCTGGAACAGCCGCACCAGCGGCACGAGTTCCTCATCGGCTAAACCCTGGCGACCAGCCGCGATGAGCCGCTCGCGTTCCAACTCGCCAATCCAGTTGTCCATGTCTTTTCCTCCAGATCATTCTGATCCGGAGGCGTCTCAACCCTGTACCTTGCTGTGCCGCGTCTCGCGCGGAGTCGCTCGTTAGATCCGCAAGTCGGCAATGCGTTCAGCGATGCCCGCCCAGTCGACCCGTCCGGTAGCGTGACTCCACGAAATACGCACCGTCCCCGCGATTTCGTCCGAGCTCAGCCCCATGCCAGTCAGCACGTGACTCGGCTCATAGCTGCTCGAGGTGCACGCAGATCCGTTGGAGATCGCGGCGATTCCCTTCAGCGCGACCATCACTGCCTCGGAATCGACGCCGGGCACCGCGATGCTCAGGATGTTGGGCAGGATGCCGACGGCTTCGTCGCCGTGCACGACCGGCGCGAGCGGCGCCAAGGCGGCCAAGGCCTCGCGCCTAATCGCTTGGCACGCGGACGCGCGAGCGCCCTCCTCCTTCGCCGCCAACTCGGCGGCCAGCCCGAATCCGGCGATGAGCGGCACCGGCTGGGTGCCGGGGCGCAGCCCCCGCTCCTGTCCGCCACCAACCATGAGCGGCGCGAGGGGTGGCCGTCGCATTCCGCGCCGCCGCGCTACGAGAGCGCCGACGCCCTTCGGCCCGAATGCCTTGTGAGCGCTGAGGCTGACGAGATCGATACGGCGGTCGCGAAGTGTCGCGGTAAGCCGGCCGAAGGTCTGGGCGGCATCAATGTGCAGGAATGGGCCTTCTGGATCGAGCCCGCTGGTAATGGCGGCAATTGGCTGCAACGCCCCGGTTTCGTTGTTTGCGTGCATGACGCTCACGGCGAGGGTGTCGGACCTGACCGCGGCGAGCACGTCCGATGCGGACACGTGGCCCGTGGGCGCCGGCGGCACACGCGTCACCTCAAACCCGCGCGCTTCGAGCAGCGCCAGCGGCTCCAGCACCGCCTTGTGCTCGATGGCGGTGGAGACGATGTGCCGCCGCCCAGTCGCAGCGCCGTGTGCGGCGAGCCCGAGCAGCGCAATGTTGTCGCTCTCGGTCGCGCTGCTTGTGAAGATGATCTCGTCAGGCTGGGCGCCCACCGCGGCGGCTACGCGCTCCCGCGCCAGGTTGACGTGGCGGAGCGCCGCCAGCCCGAACTCGTGCGTGCGGCTGCCGGCATTTCCGAACTCCTCGGTCATGACCGTCATCACGAACTCAGCGACGCGCGGATCGATGATCGTCGTCGCGGCATGATCGAGGTAGACACCATGGTCCGAACTACGCATGTATGGCATGTAAATTATGCATCTCGCATTGACGAACTAACCGCCTCTGGCTAGCGTAACACGCCACCAACGCCCGCGATAGATCGAGATGGATCCAGCTTTCGAATACGTTTTCCCCGCGATCCGCGGGGTTCAGGCGAAGCGACAGTTTTACGTGTCGATGTGCCCGCTCCGACTCATCCCACGGCTGTTCCTGTTCAACGAGGCGGAGCTCGTGCCCGAGTTGCGCGCTCAGCGCCAGCTCAACAAGCAGCGGCTCCCTGAGATTGCGCGCTACATCGCCGACAACCGTGACAGCTACGTGTTCTCCGCGATTACCGCGTCGGTCGACGCCGACGTCCGGTTCGAGCCGCACGCGGGCGCGACCGACATGGGCGTGCTGCGCATCCCGATGGACGCACGCTTCATCATCAACGACGGGCAGCACCGACGCGCCGCCATCGAAATGGCGTTGGCGCAGTGCCCGGATCTCGGTGACGAGAGCATCTCGGTGGTGTTCTTCCTCGACCGCGGATTAGAGCGTTGCCAACAGATGTTCGCCGACCTCAACCGATACGCGATCCGCCCGTCGACGTCGCTCAACGTGCTTTACGATCACCGCGATCCGCGCGCTCAGCTCGCGAAGCTAATTGTCGACGGACTGCCCGACCTGAAGCCGCTCGTCCACACCGAGAAGTCCAACTTGGCAAAAGGGTCCAGGCACCTGCTCACGCTGAGCGCACTGTTTACCGCGACATCCACCTTGGTCGAGGGGCACGACCTCGGCGAGCGCGAGGCCGAGGTCGTGCTCGACTTCTGGTCGGCTGTCTTTGATGAGCTGACCGAATGGCGGAAGGTGAGCTCGGGCGAGATCACTGCCGGCGCCTTCCGCGGGGAATACCTCTACGGTCAGGCGGTCGTGCTCGACGCGCTTGGCCGCATTGGGAACGGGCTGATAACCGACCCCCGCCCATGGTCTGAGAAGCTGAAGGGGCTGGGCGCGATCTCGTGGCGGCGCGACAATCCGGTCTGGGAGGGCCGCGCCGTGGTCGGGGGTGTGGTCAATAAGGGGCGGCAGAGTGTCATCCTGACCGCCGCGGCGATCAAGGCCGCGCTTGGCATTGAGCTGGCCGCCGACGAGCAGCGGGCTGAGGATGCGCTTGGAAGGATCGCACATGCCGCTTAACCCGACCGCCCGCGCCGGGGCGTTCTCTGAACTTGGTTTCAATGGCACGATCGCGCGACTGATTGAGGAGGTCGCTGACCTATACCTAGCGGACTCCATCCCCTGGGTCGTCGGCTACTCCGGCGGCAAGGATTCGACGGCGACGCTCCAGCTCGTCTGGATGGCGCTGTCGCGGCTGCCGGTCGAGCAGCGCGCGAAGCCGGTCTACGTGATCAGCACGGATACGTTGGTCGAGAACCCCGTTGTCGCCGCCTGGGTCGCGCGCTCACTCGACCACATGGGCGACGCCGCTCGCGAGGCGGGCCTGCCGATCACCGCGAACCGCCTGACCCCGAAGGCGACTGACAGCTTCTGGACCAATCTCGTCGGGCGCGGCTACCCGGCGCCCCGCCCGAAGTTCCGCTGGTGCACCGAGCGCCTGAAGATCAACCCGTCGAACCAGTTCATCTCAAACATCGTGAAGACAAACGGCGAGGCGATCGTCGTGCTCGGGATGCGCAAATCGGAGAGTCAGGCCCGGGCGAGGGTGATGGACCGCCTCGAAGGCGCCCGCGTTCGCGAGCGCCTTTCGCCGAACGCCAGCCTGCAAAACTCGTTTGTCTACACGCCTATCGAGAACTGGACCAACGACGACGTCTGGACCTTTCTGATGCAGGTCCGGAATCCGTGGGGCTTCGCCAATCGCGACCTGCTTACCATGTATCAGGGCGCCTCGGCCGACGGCGAATGCCCGCTGGTGATCGACGCTTCCACGCCGAGTTGCGGCGACAGCCGGTTCGGATGCTGGGTCTGTACGCTGGTCGAGCGCGACCGGTCGATGACCGCGATGATCCAGAACGACCAAGAGAAAGAGTGGATGCTGCCGCTCCTCGAGCTGCGTAATGAATTGGACGAGGACGACCGTCACCTGCGCGACTTCCGCCGCATGAACGGGTCGGTGCAGCTCTACAAGGACCGGGTGATCCCGGGCCCTTACACCCAGGCCGCTCGCGAGCACTGGCTCCGGCGCCTGCTCGCGGCGCAGCAACACATCCGGCTAAACGGA
>JASLGJ010000453.1 GCA_030150085.1 Candidatus Elarobacter sp.
CGTCGACCCGTTCGGCCCGCGCGAGCACGCCGCCGTCCGGGCTCACCACGCTCACCGCGCGCGCGCCGGGCTGGAACGTGCGCACCACCGTGGCGCTGCCCAGCGCGTGCGGGCCGAGCAGCGCGAACGGGTCGCCCTCGCGCCCGGCGGCCAGCGCCGCGGCGCGCTCGGGAGCGATCACGGCAGCAGCCTGGCCGGCGAGGGCATGCTCTCACCGAAGAACGGGTGGGTGGGCGCGAGGATCACGTGGATCAGTTCCCCTCCCGGGCCGCTTCTCACCGGAATCTCAGGGACGGGCGGTACGGTGGCTCGGTCATCGCTCGCGCCGCGGCGAGAGGCCGGCGGCGAACGCTTCGTAGGGGGTTGGACCATGGGACGCCTGCACGAGCTCGTTGCCGCGGCGAAACGGTTCGCCGTTCTCGCCGTCACCGCGCCGCTGGCCTTCGCGCTCCTGGGAGCGGGCGCGCCCGAAGCGGTGTCCGGGCAGTGGACTTCGACCCCGGCCCGTTCCGGGCAGGTCTTGCACCTCGTGCTGCGCGCGCCGGATCGCGCCGGCAGCGTGCGCTCGACCGAGCTGGACGCCGCCGTCTCCGCGCTTTCCCCGGTACCGGATCTCGGCTCGGGCGGGCCGCTCCACTTCGTCCTCGCGCGCGAAGCCGGCAGCTTCGAGTTCACCGGAACCGCCGCGAACCGGACGGGCTCGGGCACCTTCGCGTTCACCCCGGACGCGGCGTTCGCCGACGGCCTGCGCCAGAAGGGCATCGCGGCCGAAGGCGGGCTCGACCTGCTGGAAGCCGCCGCGGCGGACGTGACCGCGGCGTACGCCGGCGGCGTCGTGCTGAACGGCTTTCCGGGGATCTCGCTGCGCCGGCTGAGCGCCTTTCGCGCGCTCGGCATCAGCCCCGCGTGGCTCGGCGACGAGCGGAGAGCGTTCGGGACGAGCATCTCGCCGGACGACGTGGCGGCGCTGTGGGGACTCGGCGTCGGTCCGGACTACGTCCAGCGGGTGCGCTCCCTGGGCGTTGCGCCGCTCGCGCCGCGCGATGCGGTCGAGCTCAAGGCGGTCGGCGTGACGACGGAGTTCATCGACGAGCTGCGCAGCCGGGGCCTGCGCAACCCGACCGTCGCGCAGCTCATCGCGCTGCGCACGCAGCCGCGCAGCCAAACACAGGGCGTCGGCGTCGGCGTCGGCCTGTCCCTGTAGACCTGGCCCCGATCGAAGGGCCGCCCTGATCGCCCGCGTGCGCCGCCGCTAGGCGGCCGTCACGGCGCCGCCGCGGTGCGCTCGGGCGTCACAGCAGCAGCCGCGCCAGCGAGGGCAGGCCTTCGCCGAAGGTCGGGTGGATGTGGACCGAGCGCTCGAGGACGCGCCAGGTCGAGCCGGCTTCCATGTGCGCGAGGATCACGTGGATCAGCTCCCCCGCCTCGTAGCCGACGAACGTGGCGCCCAGGATCGCGTCGCTCGCCGGGTCGACCACCAGGCGGAAGAAGCCCTCGGGCAGGTTCCACTCCGGCCCGCGCGCGACGTCCTCCAGCGCCAGCGTGACCGCGCGGTGCGCGATCCCGCGCTCCCGCGCCTGGTCGGCGCTGAGCCCGACCCGCCCGACCTGCGGCTCGGTGTACATGGCGTAGCCCAGCACGCGGTCGGCGCGCGTGCGCGACTCGTCGCCTGCGATGACGGCTTTGAGGCGGCGGAAGTCTTCCCACGCGACGTGGGTGAATTGCGGCTGGCCGGCGACGTCGCCCAAGGCGTAGTGCCCCGCCGCCGCCGTGCGCAGGTGGGCGTCGCAGCGCACGAAGCCGCGCTCGTCCAGCGCGATCCCGGCCCGCTCGGCGGTGCCCTCCGGGATGTTGGGCTTGCGCCCGATCGCGACCAGCAGTCCTTCGGCGCGCAGTTCCGCGCCGTCGTCGAGCGTGACGGTGAAGAGCGTGCCGTCGTGCGCGACCCGCACCGCGCGGCGCTCCAAGCGGACCTCCATCCCGTCGCGCTCGACCGACTGCGAGAGCCAGTGGCAGACGTCGAGCTCCTCGCGCGCCACGATGCGGTCGTCGGGGGTGACCAGCGTGACCCGGGTGCCCAGGCGCTGCGCTCCCTGGCCCAGCTCCAGCCCGATGTAGCCCGAGCCGAGCACGATCAGGCGCGGCGGGAGCGTGTCCTGGAGGAAGAAGTTCGCGTTGGTGAGGTACGGCGTGCCGGCCAGGCCTTCGAGCGGCGGCAGCGCGGCGGAGGTGCCGGTGTCGAGCACGACCGTCTCGGCCTCGTACGCCTGTCCCTCCGCCCGAATCCGGTGCGGCGCGTCGAACGAGGCTTCCGCGCGCACCAGCTCGACCGCGCTGCGGGCCAGCTTCCGCTCGACCCCGGAGTGCCACTCGGCGACCACGCCGCGCACGCGCGCCATCACCGCCGGGACGTCGACCCGCACCTCGCAGTGCACGCCCAGCGCCGCCCCGCGGCGGGCCCGCCCGGCCCAGTGTGCGGAAGCGAGGAAGGCCTTGGACGGCGTGCAGCCCACGTTGACGCAGGTGCCGCCGAGCCGCCCGCGCTCGAACAGCACGACCCGCTTTCCGCGCCGGGCGAAGTCGAGGGCGAGCGGCACGCCGCCCTGCCCGGAGCCGATGACGGCGAGATCGTAGCGTGCGATGACAGGCACCTCGCGGGGGTGAAGAAGGCGGAATGGAGGCCAGCAGACGTTTCCCGTCCCGCGTCCGCGCACCCGGCGCGTGATCGTCCTCGACCACCTGGTCGTCGCCGCCGCGACGCTCGAGGAGGGCGCGCGCTGGGGGCGCGAGCACCTGGGCACCGAGGTGCCGGTCGGCGGCAAGCACGAGCGGCTGGGCACGCACAACCGCGTGCTGCGCCTGGGCGAGGCGCTCTACCTGGAGATCGTCGCGATCGACCCGGAGGCCCCGCCGCCGGGCCGGCCGCGCTGGTTCGGGCTGGACGAGCCGGCCACGCGCGCGGCGCTCGCGCGCGGTCCCAAGCTGGTCACCTGGGTGGCGGCCAGCGCCGACGTGCGGCGTGCCGCGGCGGCCTGCCCGCTGGTGCGCGGACCGCTCGAGCCGATGCGGCGCGGCGCGCTGGAGTGGCTGATCACGCTCCCGCCCGACGGCGCGCTGGGCGAGGGCGGCACGCTGCCGCCGCTGATCCAGTGGATCAGCCGGCCCCACCCCGCGGCGGGCATGCCCGACCTGGGCTTCCGGCTGGAAGCGCTCGATTTGGGGCACCCCGAGCCGGAGCGGCTGCGGCAGGCGCTCGCGGCGCTCGGGTTCGCCGACGAGCGGGTGCGGGTGCACGCGGCCGGGGCGCCCGCGCTGAGCGCCCGCATCGCGACCCCGCGCGGCACGGTCGCGGCGATCGCCTAGCGCCGGCGCGCGGGCGATTTGCTCGGGCCGCTGGTCCCGCTGCATAGGGCACGAGGCAGCCGAGCCCACCGCAGAACGGCCCTCGGCGGCCGTACGGCGCGTCCGCTACGATGCTGCTACGCCCGTGCCCTTGCACGCGCGTACTGCTCCCATTCAGGAGGTATCGATGGACACGTACGAATCGCCGGCGGTGATCGCATCGTTCGACAGCCGCGAGCTGCTGGGCGAGGCCCTCGCCAGCATCGGCGGCAGCTACATCTGGAAGAGCTGAGCGGGTCGGGAGTCCCGCTCCGTAGGGCACGGGGCAGCCGAGGGCCCGCGCAACGGCCCTGGTGACCGTGTCCCGGCGCTCGTACGATGATCGCTACGCGCGTGAAATTCACGAGCGCGACACCAAGCAAGTCGGAGGTTCTCATGGATCAGTACGAATCGCCGAAAGTGATCGCATCGTTCGAGAGCAAGGCGCTCTTGGGCGAGGCGCTCGCTCTCATCGGCGGCAGTTGCATCCGGAAGGATTGATCGCCTGAAGGTCGGCGGCACGGGGCGGCGCGTGAGACGCCGCCCCGCGCCGCATGACCGTGGGCCAACGCGCATGCAGGACATGATCTCCGTCGCCGATCTCGTTACGGCCGAGCTGCCGCCCGCGCGCCGCGCCGCGCTGCGGCGGCGCGCGCGGCACACCGTCTCGTTCGGCGTCGCGGGCGGGCGGGTGAGCGCGCACTTCGACGATCCCGCGGGCGCGCGCGAGCTCGCGCGGCGCTACCGCGACCTGCGTCGCGACGAACCGAGCCCGCGCCCCGTCTACGCGGTGCGCGACGAAGCGGGGCGCACCCACTTCTGGCACGACGACGGCGAGGCGTACGTCTGGCCGCACGATCGGCTCAGCGGGCGCGTCACCGCGTTCTTCGCCGACGCCTTCGCGACCCGGGCGCTGCTCTCGTCGCTGCCCGCGACGCTCTCGCTGCACGCCGCCGCGCTGCGCCGCGGCGGCGCCGCCTTCGCGCTCACCGGGCACTCGACGGCCGGCAAATCGACCACCGCGCTGGCCTGCGCCGCGGCCGGGGCGGAGCTGTACTCCGACGAGCGCTGCGTCACCACGCCGGACGGCACGATCGCCTACCCGCGCGCGCTCAACCTGCGCCGGGGCGGCCTGGAGCTGCTCGCCGACGCGCTGCCCGAGGGCGACCTGCGCCGCCGGCTCGCCGCGCACCGCGGCGCCGACTGGGAGAACGTGCGC
>JASLGJ010000206.1 GCA_030150085.1 Candidatus Elarobacter sp.
GGCAAGCCCAGCGGCGACGGCGCGGGCGGCGCCGGAGGCGCGAACGGCGGGCTCGACATCGGGCCGACCGGCAGCAGCGAAGGCAACGAGGGTCAGCTCGGCCCGGTGATCGATCAAGGCACGGGCAGTCCGTCCGGGGAGAGCGGCGGCCAAAGCGGCGGGCAGTCCGGCGAGAGCGGCGGCCAGTCGAACCAGAGCGAAGGCCAGTCCGAGAACCAGAGCGGAGGGCAGTCCGAGAACCAGAGCGGCGGGCAGTCCGAGAACCAGTCCGGCGGCCAGTCCGACAACCAGAGCGGGGGCCAGAGCGGCGGCTCCGGGGACGGTTCGGGCTCGGGCAACGACAACAGCGGCGGCGGGATGCCCAACCCCGACGATCCGCACGGGATGCCCAATCCCGACGACCCGCGCGGGTTCGGCGCGATCTCCGGCACCTATCCGACCGGGGCCGGCATCGGGGCCTACGTGAGCCGGACCGGCTCGGGCGCGTGGATCTGCCACGGCCTCGCGCAGCTCAACGCGAACGGGACCCTCGCCCGGGCAGGCGCGCTGGCCGCGATCCCCAGCGTGGCCGCGCAGGCCGGGCGCGCGAACGCGACCCTGCAGGGCGGGATCGTCGCCACGGTCGGGCTGGGCAGCGCGGCGGCGCACCTGGCGGCCGGGGTGCAGAGCACCGCCGCCGGCGCGAAGGCGACCATCGCGACCCCGCAGGCCGGCTCGGCGCTGCACGAGTAGCCGCCCGGCACGACGGCACGGGGCGCGCGGCGAATCCGCCGCCCCGCGCCGTTGCCTCCATGCTAGAGGTAGATGCGCACGAAATAGTAGATCGAGAGGACCAGCCCGACGGCGACGACCGTGCGCTGCAGCCAGACGGGCGAGACGCGGCGGGCGAGCGCCGCGCCGAGCAGCCCGCCGCCCACCGCGCCGGCCATCACGGCCAGGGTCTGCGGCCACGCCACCGCGCCGGCGCCCGCGAAGACGGCCAGCGAGACGCCGGTGACCAGCGTGGCCAGCACGTTCTTGAGCCCGTTCACCCGCTGCACGTCGGTCATCCCGGTCAGCAGCAGGGCGGCCATCATCAGCACGCCCAGGCCGGCCCCGAAATAGCCGCCGTAGACGGCGACCGCGAGCTCGAACGCGGCCGCCGCCCCGGGCAGGGCCGGCCCGCGCGCCGCGGCCAAGCGGGCCCGCAGCGGCCCGCTGAACGCGAAGAGCAGCGTCGCGACCAGCAGCAGCCAAGGGATCAGCGGGCGCAGCACGGCGTCCCCGAGGCGGATCAGCAAGCCGGCCCCGATCAGCCCGCCCAGCAGCGCGACGGCGCAGCGCGGCAGCACCCGCCGGCCCAGGCCGGCGATCTCGCGCCGGTAGCCGAGCGCCCCGAAGGCATGGCCGGGCCAGATCGCGACCGCGTTGGAGGCGGTCGCCGTGACGGGCGGCAGCCCGACCGCCAAGAGGACCGGAAAGGTAAAGAACGTGCCGCCTCCGGCGACCGCGTTCGCGGCCCCGCCCAGCAAGCCGGCGCCGAACAGCGCCGCCGCCGCGGCCGGGCTCATCACGTGTTCACCACGACGCGCATCGCGGCGTATGTTGCGCGCCGCGCCGCACCGTTTCCCGGTTGCGTTTCCTGTGAGATCGCTGTCACAGTGCAGCGTGCGCGCGCCGCAAAACACCGCCGGCGCGCGCTGCGCGCGCGTTTCCACGCATTAAGAATAATGAAATAAAAGCGAAGTTTCAGAATAGTGAAATCCGTATTGACATAGTTTGGGACGACGGCTAGTGTAGTTGTCTGGCATGGTGCGGGTGCGAGTGCGGTGTCGCGCGGTGTGGATAGGGTGTCGGTGTAACGTGAGGCAAATGCGATGACGACGTCGATCGACAACAGCGTGGAGGATCGCCTGGAACCGCTCGTGGCGCGGCTTTCGGCGCGCTCCATCGCGGACCGGTTCAACCCCTACGAGTACTTCCGCTGGCCGGAGAGCTTGCCCGCGGACGCGTTCTGGATGAACCGCGAGCTGCTCACCGTGCACGGAACGCAGGCCGAAGCGGAGCTCTCGGAAGCGGACCTGATGCGCTTGAGCCGCTGGGAGAGCCTGCACTTCTACAGCTTGAACATCCACGGCATCCGCGAGCTGATCGCGGAAGTCGTCAACCGCATCCACACGCCGGGGCACGAGAAGGTCTCGCCGTTCTTCCACCATTTCCTGGGTGAAGAGAACGAGCACATGTGGTACTTCGCGGAGTTCTGCCGGCGCTACGGCAAGATCTATCCCGACCGCTCGCTCAAGACCTCGGCCATCAGCGACCCGCTGGTCGCCAACGTGCTGGCCTTCGCGCGCATCCAGATCTTCGAGGAGATCGTCGACTTCTTCAACGTCGCGATCGGCCGCAACGAGGCGCTGCACCCGTTCATCCGCGAGATCAACACCATGCACCACCGCGACGAGTCGCGCCACATCGCGTTCGGGCGCAACATCGTGAGCGTGCTGTACGAGGAGCTGCGCGCCAAGGGCAGCGCCGAGGCGGTGCGCGAGGTCGAGGACTACGTCGCCCGCTACGTCGCGGTGAGCGTGCAGTCGCTCTACGACCCGCAGGTCTACCGCGACGCCGAGCTGCCGCTCAACGCCTACGCGCTGCGGCGCTCGCTCCTGGCCGACCCGGCCCGCAAGGCCTTCCACGCCAAGCTCCTGCAGCGCCCGGTGTCGTTTCTCCTCAAGCAAGGCATCCTTTCCAAACAGGTGGACGTGTGAGTGTGAGCATGACCGTCGAGTCGGCGGAAAGCGTACTGGTCGACTTCCTGCGGCAGAACGCCCCCGAGGGCATCGAGCTGGGGCCCGACGTCGATTTGATCGATCAGCGCGTCGTCGACTCGCTGGGCTTCCTGAACTTCATCTTCATGATCGAAGAGCTGGTGGGCGAGCCGATCCCGATCGACACCATCAACGTCGACGACTTCCGCACGCTCAGGCGCATCCGCGAGAAGTTTCTCGCCAAGCTCGGCTGAGCGCGCCCGCTTCACTCAACGAAAGATCGTGATGTATCACGTCGACAACGGTCTGGCCACGCTCGATCCGGGCAGCGTCGCCATCCTGCGCACGCTGGAGCGCGGCATCCTGGGCTGGGCGCAGGCCTGCGGCGCGCCCGAGTACGCCTACCCGGTGCTGATGCGGGTCAACGACCTCAGCCGGATCGACTACTTCCAGAACTTTCCTCATTTGGCGGTCGTCGCGACCGGGATCAAGGAGGACGTGCTGGCGCCCGAGTACGCCAAGAGCGGCGCGCTCGAGACGGTGCCCACCGCGCACATGAAGGACGCCGGCTACGTCATCCCCTCGGCGGCCTGCTACAACATCTACTTCAGCCTGCAGAACACCGTCCAGCCCGAGCCGCTCTACGTCACGACGGTCGCGCGCTGCTGCCGCAACGAGGCCGAGTACGTCGGCCTGCAGCGCCTGTGGGCGTTCCAGATGCGCGAGATCGTGTGCGTGGGCGACAAGGACGCGACCCAGGCCCACCTCAAGCAGTTCCGCCGCACGATCGAGGCCTTCGCCGCGCGGCTGGGCCTGCCGCTGGCGATCCAGACCGCGACCGACCCCTTCTTCGACCGCAACTCCTCGCGCGCCAAGATGCAGACCCTCTTCCCGGTCAAGGAAGAGTTCGTCTACGGCGGCTCGGTCGCGATCGCGTCGGTGAACTACCACCGCAACTTCTTCGGCGAGCGCTGCGGCATCCGCGACGCGGCGGGCGAGTTCACCCACAGCAGCTGCGTGGCGTTCGGCCTGGAGCGCTGGCTGCACGCGCTGACCGACCACTTCGGCTCCGACAGCGAGCGGATCTGCGCCCAGCTCGAAGATGCATTCGGCGTCCAGCCCGTCGCTGTCTGAGCGGCTGCGGCTCGACTTCCCGCTGATGCTGGCCGGCATGGGCGGGGTGGCGGGTCCGCGCCTGGTCGCGGCCGTCGCCGACGCCGGCTGCGCGGGCACGCTGGGCCTCTACAAGGCTCCGCCGCCGCGCATCGCCGAGCTGATCGCGGAGACCGAGCGGCTGACCGCGCGCCCGTACGGCATCAACTTCGTGCCCGAGGTGATGGGCGAGCCGGAGCTGCGAACCAACCTGCGCGCCGCGCTGGACGCGGCCGCCCGGCTGTCGTTCGTGAGCTTCTTCGGCCTGCCGTCGCCCGCGCTGGCCCAAATCGTGCGCGAGTCCGGGCTGCCGCTGATCGTGCAGATCGGCACGCTGCCCGACGCGCTGCGCGCGGTCGAGCTGGGCGCGGCCGCGCTGATCGTGCAGGGCACGGAAGCCGGCGGCCACCTGCTGGGCGCGCAGCCCGTGGCCGAGATCGGCGCGCAGGTGCGCGCCCGCGCGAACGTGCCGCTCTTCGCCGCGGGCGGGATCGGCACGGGGGCCGATCTGGCGCGCCTGGAGCGGCTGGGCTTCGAGGGCTGCTGCCTGGGCACGCGCTTCGTCGCCGCGGCCGACTCCAACGCGCACCCGCTCTACAAGTCCGCGATCGTGCGCTCGCGCGCGAGCGACACCGAGATCGCCGAGGTGTTCGAGATCGGCTGGCCGCGCCGCCGCCACCGCGTCACCGGGCTCTCGCCCGAGCTGCGCGAGCGGCGCCTGCCCTCCAGCCCGATCGCGACCACCAGCATCTACGGCGGCCGCCAGCCGATCTTCCGCTACAGCGCGGCGGTGCCGACCAGCGAGACCAGCGGCGCGGTCGAGCAGATGGCGCTCTACTGCGGCACCTCGTGCGAGGCGGTCTCGGGCGTGCTGCCCGCGGCCCAGATCGTGCGCGAGTTCGCGGCCGAGTACCGCGCGGCCGGCGCGGCGGTGGTGACACGATGATGGACCTGGCCTTCGGGCGCCTGACCCAGCTCGCGTTCGGCTACTGGAACGCGCAGCCGCTCTACGTGCTGGCCGAGCTGCGCGTGTTCGACGCGCTGGCCGGCGGCCCGCGCCGCGCCGCCGACCTGGCGGCCGAGCTGAGCGCCGACCCGCGCGCGCTCGAAGGGCTGCTCAACGCCGGGGTCGCGCTGGGCCTGCTGCGCAAGACCGACGAAGGGTACGCGAACTCGGAGCAGGCCAAGCGCTTCCTGGTCACCGGCTCGCCCGAGTCGCTGATCCACTGGGTGCGCGTGATGGGCCGCTGGACCGAGCCCTGGGCCCACCTGTCGCAGGCGATCCGCACCGGCAAGCCGGTCGAGTCGCAGGCCCTGCGCCTGGGCGCGGACCCGGCCTACGTCGAGGACTTCATCCTGGGCATGCACGAGTACGCCCGCCGCACCAGCGCCGACCTGGCGCGCGCGGTCGACCTGTCGGGCGCCGCGCGGCTGATCGACGTCGGCGGCGGCGCGGGCACCTACGCGATCGCGCTCGCGCAGGCCAACCCGGCTCTGCGGGTGACCCTGCTCGACCTCGAGCCCGTGCTGCCCTTCGCGCGCCGCGTCGTCGGCGAGAGCGGCCTGGACGGGCGGATCGACTTCGGCCCGGTCGACTACCAGCGCGACGGCTTCGGCTCGGGTGCCGACGCGATTCTCTTCTCGAACGTGCTCCACCAGGAGTCGCCCGAGGTCTGCCGCGCGATGCTCGGGCGCGGGATCGCCGCGCTCGTGCCCGGCGGGCGGGTGCTCGTGCACGGCCACTTCCTGGACGAGAGCAAGACCGGCCCGCTGTTCAGCACCCTGCACAACCTCTCGGCCTACGCGCTGTGGGACGGCGGGCGCAGCTACTCGGTGGCCGACATGACGCAACTGATGCACGAGGCCGGGCTGAGCAGCGTCTCCCCCGTCGCCCTCTCCGCCGGCGCCACCACGGTGCTGGTCGGCACCCGACCCTAACGAGATCACCGGCGCGGCGCAGCGCCACAAGGAGTCATCCCACGTGTCAGCACCGCAAAACGCCCCCCGCAACACCAACGATCTGCCTGCGCTCGCGGCGGCCTGCCCGCGCAAGACGATCGTCATCACGGGCGCGACCGGTTTCCTGGGCAGCCACTACCTGCTCTGGCGCATGCACGGCGACGCGCGCTTCCTGGCGATCGTGCGGGGCGCGTCGGCCGAGCACGCCCACGAGCGCCTGTTCGACGCGCTCAAGCTGGCCGCGGCCTCGTACAACATCCCGCTGGAGTCCGAGCTGGTCACGGAAAAGGTCGAGACGCTCGCCGGCGACGTCACCCAGCCCAGCTTGGGCCTGAGCGACGCGGACGCCGCCGCCCTGCGGGACGCCCAGCCCGACGAGTTCTGGCACTTCGCGTCCAGCCTGCGCTTCTCCGAGCGCTACCGCAGCGAGATCGAGGCCACCAACATCGGCGGCCTGCGCGAGGCGGTCGGGCTGGCGGCGCGCATCGGCGCCAAGCGCTTCGTCTACGTCTCGACCGCCTACACGTGCGGCCGGGTCGGGGGCGACGTGCACGAGGTGCTGCACCCGATCGAGGGCCCGTTCAACAACGTCTACGAAGAGACCAAGTGCATCGCCGAGCACAACGCGGTGCGCCTGTGCGCCGAGTACGGGCTGGACCTGCGGGTCGTGCGCCCGGCCGCGGTGGTCGGGCCGGTCGCGACGCACCGCACCGGCGGCAGCAACACCGGCCTGTACGGCCTGGCGCGCGAGATCTACCGCCTGCGCGACATGATGAACGAGTCCAAGGCCACGATCACCCTGCGCGGCGACCCGGACTGCACGATCAGCTTCATCCCGGTCGACCAGACCGTGCGCGACATGCTCGTGCTGGAGCGCGACGCGTTCCCGGCCGGGCCGTACTACAACGTCACGGCGACCCAGGAGCAGCCGCTCTCGGCGATCGTCAAGGCGATCTGCGACCAGGCCGGCGTGCCGCTGATGAACATCGAGAAGGAGCCCGCGGAGCGCTCGCCGGTGGAGCAGCTGCTCGACAAGCACATGGACTTCTACGGCGGCTACTTCTACAACCAGAAGTACTTCAAGCGCATCCTGCCGCTCGTCAACGGGGTCACCCGGGCCGACATCGAGGCCTACGTGATGGCCCAGTTCCGCTCGCTCGCGCGCCGCTCCGAGCAGCGCCTGTTCAAGCTGGAGCCCGTGCGCGGCGCGGACGGCGTGCCGCTGAGCGCGTACTACGCCGGCCCGGCCGACGCGCCGGTGGTGGTGCTGGCCAACGCCTACGGCATGCCGGTCGACTTCTGGCAGCCCATGGGCAAGCGCCTGGCGCAGCGCTACCGGGTCATCACCTGGGAGTCGCGCTTCATCCCCAACACCATCGTGCCGTTCGACCCCAGCGCGTGCAGCGCGTCGCTGCACCACCAGGACATGGCCCGGGTGATGGACCACTTCGGGATCGAAAAGGCGCAGATCGTGTCGTGGTGCTCGGGCGCGCAGGTGGCGCTCGACTTCGCCCGCTCGTTCCCCGAGCGCACCGCCAGCCTGGTCCTGATCAACGGCACCTACTGCATGACGCCCAGCGTGCCGCGCACCGACTTCCTCACCTCGCTGCTCTCGATCTCGGAGAAGATCGCGGCCGACCGGCGCCGGGCCGAGATGTACGTCAAGCTGATCTACGGCAACGGCGACGACAGCTCGAACAGCGGCGACAAGAAGCAGCTCTACAGCATCATGGACGGGGTGGACCCGTTCCTGCTCCACCTCACCAGCGCGCCGTTCCGCAATCCCGAAGCGCTCTACCGCTACTCCAGCCTCTTCGTGCAGCACTTCAAGGGCGAGGAGCTGCAGCCCGGCGCGGTCGACATCCCGACCCTGGTGGTGACCGCGCAGGGCGACGTGGTGGCGCACCACCAGGCCTCGCGCGAGGTCGCGGGGCGGATCGCGGGCTCGCGCTTCATCGACATCCCGGGCGGCGACCACTTCAGCATGTACTTCGACGAAGGCCTGGCCGACACGGTCGCGGCGTTCGTCGCCGAGCACCAGCCCGCGCTGCGCGAGCCCGTCCCGGCCGGCGCGGCGAGCTGAGCTCGCCCGACCGCTGACGCAAGGGACCGCCGGCGACGGCGGTCCCTTGGTCGTCCGGTGGAAATCAGGGCCGCGGCCCGAATCGAGCGGGATCATGCCTGAGCCCCTGCTCGCCCCGCTTCCGTACGCGTCGTGGGAGCCGACTAAGACGACCCTTCACCTGTGGTGCCAGATCGTCGGCAAGCTGCGCCTGCGCTACACCGCGCACCGCAACCACTGGTGGAACGTCACGCTGATCCCGACCGCGCGCGGGCTGTCGACCCTGCGCCTGCGGGACGGCGACACCTTCTTCGAGCTCGAGTTCGACTTCGTCGACCACGCGCTCGTGCTGCGCTCCAACCGCGCGCACGGCCCGGCCTCGATCCCGCTCGAGGACGGGCTCAGCGTGGCGGCGTTCTACCGCCTGGTGCTGCGCGCGCTGGGCGAGCTGGGCATCGAGGCGCGCATCCTCGCCAAACCGTACGGCGTGCCGATGACGACCCCGTTCGCCGAAGACGAAGAGCACCGCAGCTACGACCGCACCTGGGTCCGGCGCTGGTTCGACGCGCTGCTCTGGACGGCCGACGTGTTCGAGGAGTTCGCCGGCCCGTTCGTCGGCAAGGAGAGCCCGGCGCACCTGTTCTGGCACAGCTTCGACCTGGCGCTGGCGCGCTTCTCGGGCCGCCCGGCGGGAGGTCCGCCCAGGGACGGCCTGGTCGAGCGCGAGGCGTACTCGCACGAGGTGATCGCGTTCGGCTTCTGGCCCGGCGACGCCAACACGCCCGCGCCGACCTATTACACCTACACCGCGCCCGAGCCGGCGGCGCTCGCCGAGCAGCCGCTGCAGCCCGCGGGCGCGGCCTG
>JASLGJ010000514.1 GCA_030150085.1 Candidatus Elarobacter sp.
GGTCGCGCACGAGCGGCTGGCCAAAGCCGCGCTCGCCGCGGCCGGCGAGCCGCCCGGCGGCGACGACACCTTCGCCTTCCGCTCGGCCGACGGCGCGCGCTCGCTCTACCTTGGCGCCGACGCGCAGCACCTCTTCATCGAGGGCGCGCGCCGCGCCGGCGACGTCTACCGCCCCAAGCACCTGGCCTTGGGCTTCGCCGAGGAGTCGGTCAAGGACGGCGCGATCCTGACCCTCTTCGGCGCCGACCCGCGCGACGTCAGCCTGGCGATCGCGGCACTTTAGAGCGTGCGGGTGCCGATCACGTCGGTGCTGGTGATGTCCTCGAGGTACTCGAAGAGCTGGGGCAGGGTGATCTTCTCGAGCGCGCTGCGGGCCTTGATCCCGTCGCCCTCCTCGCCCTCGTCGCGCAGGTAGCAGCGCGACTCGACCCCGCCCGTGCCCTCGCTCAGGAACGAGACCGCGAAGCCCTTGCCCAGCGTGTCGTCGTAGATGCGCATGGCGGCCGGGTTGAGGATCTCGATCGAGTGGGTCGGGTTGTGGGCGTCGAAGATCGTGATCGTCAGGTAGTCGCGGTTGACGATCTCGATCGAGCCCACCACGAAGGTGTTTTTGGCCGAGAAGAACTCATGCCCGAGCTTGTTGCGCGAGCTTACCTCGTAGAACACGCGGTGCGCGACGAAGCGGTTGAGAATCTTGCGAAGCGTCGAGATCGACGCCAGCGTCTCGGTCCGGTTGCCGCGGGTGTAGATGATCTTCAGGTCGTTGTGCCGGCCTTGCGCTATGATCTCCGGCCGGGGCGACCTCGTCACGGCGCGGGGCATGTGCCGTTGCACGGGACCGGGAAGAAACCCTCCGGATGCTCTCGATCCCCGACATGGCGCTCCTCGGAGCGGCCGCTCTCCTGCTCTTCGGTCCCGAACAGCTTCCGCGCGTGGCGCGCAAGGCCGGGAACGTGATGCGGGAGATCCAGAACACCTCCTCGGCCTTCATCCGCGAGATGGAGCGCGCGGCCGACCTGGCCGACGCGCCGCCCCGGCCGTCGGTCTACGATCCGGTGACGCCCTACGAGCCGCCCGCCCCGGACCCGGCCCCCTACGACGTCCTCCACGAGCCCGTGGAGCCCCCGCCGTACGAGCCGGCGGACCCTCCGCCGTACGAGCCCGCGGACGGGGTCCACGAGCCGGGGCACGCGGCGCCTGCCCACGACGCGGCCGGCCCGCACGATGGGGCACCGCACGACGCGGCGGCTCACGACTCGGTCATGCACGCGTTCTCGGCGCACCAGCCCGCGGCCGACGAGCCGGCGCCGGAGGCGGCCGGAGTCGGCGGCGGCGCGGCCGAGCCCCCCGAGCCGGCGGGGCTGCACGTCCCGGAGGCAACCCCGGAGCGCGATCACACGCCGCACGTCTAGCCGCTGGCACGGGCGGCACAGGGAGTCTCTGGCGGCGACGGCGAGCGAGCTCGGCGGGAAGGCGCGCCGCGACGGGCGCCGCCTCCCCGGTCGGCTAGAGGTTGAAGTTCGAGCGCAGCTCGTTGATGCGGGACTCGAGCACGCCGCGGACCTGCTTGTGCAGGCGGTCTTTCTGCTCGTCGGGCAGGCGCTGGTAGACCAGGTAGCCGGCGGCCGAGAGGATGCCGCCCAGGACGCCCACGAGGACGGTCCGGCCGGGATCGGTTCCCGCGCCAGGCGTGGTGGGCTGGCCGGGCTGCTGGAGCTCGCCGTGGAGGGGTTTGCTGGCGTCGTTCATCGTCCGGTTCCTTTCCACGCGAGGGCGTCCGGAAACTGCGCCCCGCCTCAGTCCGGCGGTTCGTCCTCGCGCACGCAGCGGATCGCGCCCCGGTACTGCTTGGCGATCTGCTCGATCGCGAGCTCCGCGGTGGCGACGATGGCGTGGACGTCGGTCCGGCCGCGGGCCTCCTCGGGCCAGCGCATCAGCAGGTCGCCGCTGCGCCGGCGGCCCTCCACGGGCACCCGGGCGACCTCGCTCAGCCCCACCCAGGCGGCCTGGAGCAGGGCCGACACCGCGGCGCAGGCGATGTCCTCGCCCGGCTCGCCCTGCTCGGCGTGCCCGGCGGCCAAAACAGAAGACAGCCGTTGCCGGCTGTCCCTGCGAAATCGTACGATCAGCATCCCATCGGTGGCGGACCGCAGCGAAGCGAGGGCCGCGACGGGTTCGCCGAAGGCGAACCCACTAGAGGGTGATCTTGTCGATCCGGACTTCGGCGAAGCGCTGGCGGTGGCCGTTGAGGGTGCGGACGCGCTTCTTGGACTTGTAGCGGAAGACCAGGATCTTCTTGTCCTTGGCCTGGCGCAGGACCGTGCCGGTCACGGCCGCGCCGCTCACCACCGGGGTGCCGATCGAGAGGTCGCCGCCGTCGCTGGAGGCCAGGATGATGCGGTCGAACGTGACCGACGAACCGACCTCGGACTCGAGGAGGTCCGTGCGAATGACATCACCTTCCGAGACCCGGAACTGCTTTCCGCCGGTCTCGATGATCGCGTACGACATAACCTGGGAACCTTACCACGCGGCCGGGCGGTGCGTCAACGACCGTTCCGGGCTCGGTCGCGCCTGAGCTGGGCTGCCGAGCCCTCTCTGTCACCAGCTCCGGCCTGCCCGGCGGCGGGTCGCGGCATCCTCGGTACGGCGGGGTACGCTCAGAACCTCATGGCCACGACCGTTCCGGCCGCCGCTCCGACGGCGGCCGTTCTGACGTTTCACATCAACGGCGGCGAGGTCCGGGCGGCGGTCGAGCCGCACGTCACGCTGCTCGACCTGCTGCGCGAGCGCGCCGGCCTGACCGGGACGAAGAAGGGCTGCGACCGCGGCCAGTGCGGCGCCTGTACCGTGCTGGTGAACGGGCGCCGGACGCTGTCGTGCCTGGCCCTGGCGCTGGCCCACGCGCGCGACGAGATCACCACCGTCGAGGGCCTGGCCCAGGGCGAGGAGCTGCACCCGGTGCAGGCCGCGTTCGTCGCGCACGACGCGTTCCAGTGCGGGTTCTGCACGCCGGGCCAGATCGTGTCGGCGGTCGGCGTGCTGAGCGAGGGGCATGCGAAAACCGACGACGAGGGCCGCGAGGCGATGAGCGGCAACCTCTGCCGCTGCGCCGCGTACCCCAACATCGTGGCGGCGGTGCAGGCCGCGCGCGGGAGCGTCTGATGCGCCGCTTCGCATACGTCGAGGCCGACTCGGCCGCCGCCGCCCGGGCGCTGGTGCGCGACGACCCGGA
>JASLGJ010000530.1 GCA_030150085.1 Candidatus Elarobacter sp.
TTGACGTCGAGCGTGCGCCGCAGCAGCTCCGGATCGAGCTCGTCCGCCCGCAGCGCGTAGTCCCGTTCCTCGAAGACCGCGGCGTTGTTGAGCAGCACGTCGACCCGCCCGAAACGCTCCCGCACCCGCCCCGCCAGCGCCTCGACCTGCTCCCGCTCCCGCACATCGCACCGCTCCACGACCAGCCGCGAAGCCGCCTCGCCCGCGCTCGCCGCCGCAGCCTCGCCTCGCTCGCCGTGCGATCCTTGCCGCAGCTCGCGCTCGCCGGCGGCGCCGCGCACGGTCGCGACCACGGTATCGCCGCCGTCCAGGAACCGGCGAGCGATCGCCAGCCCGATCCCGCGGTTGGCGCCCGTGACGAGGACGATCCGGCCGTTCGGTTCCTTCATGCTCCGGGTAGAGTACCCCACGATGGAGACGACGGTCGAAGAACTACGCGCGCTGGGCCCCAACGGCGCCACGATCATCAACGTGGGCCACCACCAGGGCAAAGCCGAGATCCGCGGCGCGATCCGCTACCGCCCCCACGACCTGCTGACCCCGAGCCACCTGGCCCTGCCGATCGCTCCCGAGCTCCCGGTCGTGCTCTACGACGAGCACGGCAAGAGCGACGAAACCCAGCAGATCGCCGCGCGCTTCGAAAAGGACGGCTTCAAGGACGTCCGCATCCTCCAAGGCGGCTACGCCGCCTGGGAAGCCGCCGGCGGCGAAACCCAAGAAGCGACGATGGAACAAGTCGTCCCCCCGAGCAAACCCTCGGAAGTCCAAGAGCTCGACCGCCGAGTCTAAACCTGCTCGCACTCGGCAACGCCCCGACCACGCCCATGTCGCGGGAGCGGCGCGCGGCGACTGCGGGCCGTCGAGAGCGAGCGAAGCGCAGGATGCGCGAGAGCGAAGCGAACGAGAGCGGCCCCGGACACGATGTCCGGGGCCGCGTGCCCGCAGTCGCCGCGCGCCGCTCCCGCGACTACGCCGCAGCCCCTACGCGTACGTCCCGCGCAAGTTCATGCTCTTCACCACCCGATCGATCGCGATCATGTACGCCGCGGTCCGATAGGTGATCCCCCGCTGCGTCGCCGCCTTGCGCAGTTCCGCGAAGTTGTCCAGGAGCTGATCCCGCAGCCGCTCGTTGACCTCGGACTCCTTCCAGAAGAAGCCCTGCCGGTCCTGAACCCACTCGAAGTACGACACGGTCACGCCGCCCGCGTTGGCGACGATGTCGGGGATGACGACGATCCCGTTGCGGGCGAAGATGTGGTCCGCCTCGGGCGTGGTCGGCCCGTTCGAGCCCTCGACGATCAGCTTGGTCTTGATCCGCGAGGCGTTGTCGACGGTGAGCACCTTCTCGAGCGCGGCCGGGACGAGCACGTCGCAGGGCACCTCGAGCATGGCCTGGTTCGACATCCGGTCGCCGCCGCGGAAGCCCTCGAGCGAGCCGTGCTCCTGGGCGTACGCGGTGGCGTTGGCGATGTCGATCCCGTTCTCGTTGACGTACGCGCCGGTGACGTCGCTGATCCCGATCACGCTGCAGCCCGCGTCGGCGAACATCTGCGCGGCGATCCCGCCGACGTTGCCGAAGCCCTGGATGACGACCTTGGCGCCCTTGGGGTCGATCCCCAGGCGGCCCATCTCGTCCAGCGCGACGATCGACACGCCGCGCCCGGTGGCCTCGACGCGCCCGCGCGAGCCGCCGATCTCGATCGGCTTGCCGGTCACCACGCCCGGCACGTTCTGGCGGACGTGCATCGAGTAGGTGTCCATGATCCAGGCCATGTGCTGGGGGGTGGTGTTGACGTCGGGCGCGGGCACGTCTTTGTCGGGCCCGATCACCTCGACCAGCTCGGCCGCGTAGCGGCGCGTGATCCGCTCGATCTCCGACATCGAGAGCGTCTTGGGATCGCAGGTCACGCCGCCCTTGGCCCCGCCGAACGGCAGGTCGACCACGGCGCACTTCCAGGTCATCCAGAAGGCCAGCGCGGTGACCTCGTCCAGCGTCACGCCGGGGTGGAAGCGGATGCCGCCCTTCGACGGCCCGCGCGCGAAGTTGTACTGCACCCGGTAGCCGGTGAAGACTTCCATCCCGCCCTTGTCGCGCATGAACGGGATCGAGAAGATGATCTGGCGGGACGGCTTGGTCAGGATCGCGCGCATCCCGGGGTCGAGGTTGAGGAGCTCCGCCGCTTCGTTGAAGTACGCGATGGCGTCGCCGAAGACGCTGACGTCGCGGACCGCGGGGGTGCCCGATACGGCTGTGGACATCGAGAAAGTGGCCTCCTAGCCGTCCAGCGACTTTAGGACATTGAGCGCAAAGCCCTTGCGCCGCGTCATCCAAATGTCGAACCCGACACGATTTCCTGACACTCCGGCGGGACGCTCGCTCGCTTAGGCGAAGCGAGCCCGCATGAACGTGCTCGCGCAAGCCGCCCGGACCCCCGACCCGACCGCCGCGATCGCGGCCATGAGCGGGGCCTTCCTGCTCTTCGGGCTGGTCCTTTTCCTCATCACGATCGCGGCCTACTACGTGATCCTCAAGAAGACGGGCTACAACCCGTGGCTGTCCCTGCTGATCCTGCTCCCGGGCATCGGGGGCTTGATCCTGCTGCTGATGCTGGTCTTCACCGAGTGGCCGATCCAGCGCGAGGTCCGCGAGCTGCGCGCCCGGCTGGTGATGGGCGGC
>JASLGJ010000548.1 GCA_030150085.1 Candidatus Elarobacter sp.
CAGCCCGGCATCGCCGCCCCGATCGCCAGCGCCACTTCGCTAGCGCAGTTCCGCGACCTGGTCGCCGGCGTGCAGCTGCGGCTCGACGCCGACGCGCTGCGCCGGCTGAGCGGCGCCGGCGCGGAGGCGGCGGGCTAGCTCCGCGCTACGAACGAGGCGCGGCAGAGCCGATCCCGCACCTGCACTCGTGCTCTAGGTTCTAAGCCACGAGGAAAGCCGATCCCGCGCGTTCGGTAAGCGAGAAAATGGACTCTTGCCTACCTGGGTTGCGGCCTAGGTGCGGGAGTGAAGCAGCGGCTTTTCTTTGCTGTACGTGATCGCGGTTTCGCTGTCATCGTGCGCGCATAACGGTTCGAACTATCTACCGGTGCATTCGGGAGCACCGGCCCAGCACGGAAGCGCGAACCGGTCTCCTCAATTGGATTCGATGTGCGGCATCGACATCATGGACGAGAACCCGTGGGGCTGCATAGAGCAGCCCGGCGCAGGTAGCCCCGGCCCTGGCGGGAGCCGCTGCGATGCGGGCATCGATCCGAACGGATGTCAGACCTACACGGCTTGCTTCGGTGGATGCGCCGACGGCACCGATCCGGCCTACCGGCCATCGTGGCTCGCCTGCGCTGCGCGATCAGATCGGGGCGGCAATGGTCCGCAAAGAGGACGCCGGGCATACGTCGTACCTGGTACCTGCCTCCGCTCCACGAGTCCGCGACGCCGACCGCGGCGTCCTGGACGGCTTCTACCGCGATACGGACGGTTATCCCGTCGACATGATCGTCCACCTCGAATTTCCGGCCGGCTTGCTGTCGTGGTCGGAGCGATACCGGCTGGATGGTGGCCCGTTGCAGCGGACCATGCCTCGTCCGACGGATCTTCGCCTCCGGCGAGAGGACCTCTAAGGACCGACTGCTCGCCCGCTAGGCCAAACCGCGAGGGCGGATTTTCGGCCTTCTCGCGTGGGTACGCTCTCGAAGCCTGCCCGCTCGCTTTGGAGGAACGTTGGCCGTCAACGCTGCTGGAAAGCTCACCACGAACATCCCGTTTCGGCTCGACCGCCTGCCCTGGGCGAAGTGGCACTGGGTGGTCGTGATCGGGCTGGGGATCACCTGGATCCTCGACGGGCTGGAGGTGACCATCGTCGGCACGATCGGCCCGACGCTGACCTCCAAGCAAGGGCTGAACCTGAGCGACACCCAGGCCGGGCTGGCGGCGACGACTTACCTGATCGGAGCCTGCCTCGGCGCGCTGGTGTTCGGCTGGCTGACCGACAAGTTCGGGCGCAAGAAGCTCTTCATGATCACCCTGGTGTGGTATCTGGCGAGCACCGTGCTGACCGCGTTCTCGTGGGACTTCCTGAGCTTCGCGTTCTTCCGCATGCTCGCCGGGGCGGGCATCGGGGGCGAGTACAGCGCGGTCAACTCGGCCATCGACGAGCTGATCCCCTCGGGGCGGCGCGGCGTGGCGGACATCGCGATCAACGGCTCGTGGTGGATCGGCACGCTGCTCGGCTCGGTGCTCTCGATCCCGCTGCTCGACGGCAAGTTCGTCCCGCCCTCGCTCGGATGGCGCTTGGCCTTCGGCCTAGGCGTGGTGCTGGCGGTGGCGGTGCTGTTCGTGCGCAACGGCATCCCCGAGAGCCCGCGCTGGCTGCTCACCCACGGCCGCGGCGACGAGGCCGAGGAGATCGTGGTCGGCATCGAAGAGCAGGTCAAGCACCAGCTCGGGCGCGACCTGCCGGCCGTCGGCGACCGCAAGATGTCGTTCGACGCCTCGCTCCACAAGAGCGTGTTCTTCGACGCGGTCAAGACGATGGTGCGGACCTATCCCAAGCGCACCGTGCTCGTGCTCGCGCTGATGATCACCCAAGCCTTCCTCTACAACGCGGTCTTCTTCACCCAAGGCCTGACCCTGACGACCTTCTTCGGGGTGCCGGCCGGCAGCGTGGGGCTCTACATCATCCCGTTCGCGATCGGCAACTTCACCGGCGCGCTGGTGCTGGGACACTTCTTCGACACGGTCGGGCGCAAGAAGATGATCTCGGGCTGCTACATCGTGAGCGGGCTGATGCTCTTGCTGACCACCTACCTGTTCCTGCACGGGAGCTTGAGCGCGACGACGCTCACCCTGTGCTGGTCGGTGATGTTCTTCTTCGCCAGCGCGGGCGCAAGCGCGGCCTACCTCACGGTGAGCGAGATCTTCCCGCTGGAGACCCGCGCCGCGGCGATCGCGGTCGTCTATGCGGTCGGCACGCTGGTCGGGGGCGCGATCGCGCCGCCGATCTACGCCCACCTGATCGGCACCAAGCAGCCCTCGGCGATCGCGCTAGGGTGGGTGCTGGGCGCGGTGCTGATGATCGTCGGCGGCGCGTTCGAGATCGTGCTCGGGGTCGACGCCGAGAACCGGTCGCTCGAGGACATCGCCTCGCCGCTCACCCAAGCCGAGCCCCAAGCAGCGTAGTTGCAACAGCGAGATGACCTCTGGTACCGCGACGCGATCGTGTACCAGACCCACGTCAAGGCCTTCCAGGACTCCAACGGCGACGGCATCGGCGACGTCACGGGGCTGACCGCGCGGCTCGACTACCTGGCCGAGCTGGGCGTCACCGCGCTCTGGCTGCTGCCCTTCTTTCCCTCGCCGCTGCGCGACGACGGCTACGACATCGCCGGCTACACCGACGTGCACCCCTCGTACGGCACGCTGGAGGAGGTCGAGCGGCTGATCGCCGAGGCCCACGCGCGCGGCATCCGGGTCATCGCCGAGCTGGTCGTCAACCACACCAGCGACCAGCACCCCTGGTTCCAGCGCGCCCGGCGCGCGCCGCGCGACTCGCCCGAGCGGGCCTGGTACGTCTGGGCCGACGACGACAAGAAGTACCAGGGCACGCGCATCATCTTCACCGACACCGAGCACTCGAACTGGTCGTGGGACCCGGTCGCCGGGCAGTACTACTGGCACCGCTTCTTCGCCCACCAGCCCGATTTGAACTTCGACAACCCCGAGGTGCTGGGCGCGATCGTCGACGTGATGCGCTTCTGGTCGGAGCGCGGGATCGACGGCTTTCGGCTCGACGCGGTGCCCTATCTGTGCGAGCGCGAGGGGACCAACAACGAGAACCTGCCCGAGACGCACGCCGTCATCAAGATCCTGCGCGCCGTGCTGGAGAAAGAGTTCCCCGACCGCATCTTCCTGGCCGAAGCCAACCAGTGGCCGGAGGACCTCAACGCCTACTTCGGCGACGGCGACGAGTGCCACATGAGCTTCCACTTCCCGCTCATGCCGCGCATGTACCTGGCCGTCGCGGACGAGGACCGCTACCCGATCTACGACATCTTGCGCCAGACGCCGCCGATCCCCGAAGGCTGCCAGTGGGCGGTCTTCCTGCGCAACCACGACGAGCTGACGCTGGAGATGGTGAGCGACCGCGAGCGCGCGCGCCTGAACCAGGTCTACGCGGTCGAGCCGCGCATGCGCATCAACGTCGGCATCCGCCGCCGCCTGGCGCCCTTGCTGGAGAACGACCGGCGCCGGATCGAGCTGATGAACGGGCTGCTGCTCTCGATGCCCGGCACGCCGGTGATCTACTACGGCGACGAGATCGGCATGGGCGACAACCTGTTCCTCAAGGACCGCGACGGCGTGCGCACGCCGATGCAGTGGTCGCCCGACCGCAACGGCGGCTTCTCCGACACCGAGCCCGTGCGGCTCTACGCGCCCCCGGTCACCGACCCGACCTACGGCTAC
>JASLGJ010000002.1 GCA_030150085.1 Candidatus Elarobacter sp.
GGTCGAGCGCGGTCACGCTCACGTCGTCGATGGCCGGGCCGTACCAGCCCGAGCGCGGGCTGCCGTCGGTGCGGGCGAAGCCGATGGTGGTCGTGCTCGCCGCGGCGGTGAAGTCGAGCGTCTCCGTCCTCCAGCCCATGCTGCGAAAGGTCCGGCCGGCCGTGTCGAACGTGAAGGCCCGCCGCACCGGCCCCGCGCTGACGAACAGCGTCTTCACCCGCGGCGGGCCCTCCGGGTTGCCCGCCAGGGCGAAGCTGAGGCGGTAGCGGCGGCCGGGGACGGTCGCGACGCTCTGCTCGATCGCGCCGGGCCCGGGCGTGCCGACCTCGAGGCTGTCGGCCCCGCCGGCGGGCTGCCACCAGCGGCCCACCACGTCGACGTAGCCCGAGCTGATCCGCCAGCCCGGGATCGCGCTCGAGCCGGCATGGAGCGACAGCCAGGCCGCGACCGCGCCGCTGGCCTCGAAGCCGCCGTTGCGGATCAGGTTGCCGCCCTGCGCCCGGGCGGCGCTCGCGCAGCCGGCGGCGAGGACGAGCGCGGCGATGGCTCGGAGGACGTGCATGCGGGCCCTGTACCCGCGCCGGTCAGAGCCGCGTCGCGCGCACGAACCAGTGGACCCGCCCGGCGACGTCGTCGTCGGGGTGGGCCCAGCGGCCGACGATGTCGTCGACCTCGACCTCCTCGGCCTCGTCGATCCGGAACAGCCCGTGCAGCATCTCCTCGACCCCGTCGCGGTCGAAGTAGGCGTGCGGGATGCCCGCCTCGTCGCCGTCGCCCGGCGCGAAGGTGCGCTCGTCCAGCGGCAGGCCCAGCCCGTAGCGGGCGTCGCGGAACGAGCCCAGCGTCACGAAGACCGGCGCGCCGGGCAGCAGCACCCGGCGCAGCTCGCCGAACCCGGCTCGGACCTTGGCCGCCGCGCCGTGCAGGTAGGCGTGGGTCGAGAGCGCGGCCCCGTACAGCTCGCGGTTGCCCGGGAGCTGCGTGTAGAGCACGTCGTCGGGGACGCTGACCAGCGGCACGCCGGCCTCGACCAAAGCCCGCGTGTTGCGCCCCGAGCCCGCGCCCACCTCGATCACCGGCCCCGCGAAGGGCCGTTCGCGCGCGAGCGCGAGGAGGCGTCCGGCGAGCGGGTGCGCGGTGGGTGCGGGGGATGGTGAAGCCATGGTTCCCCTCTTCCCGAAGGAGAGGTTCCCGGGCCCCCTGCGGCGGAGAAGCGTCACCACCGGCCCGGGTTGGTGGAACGGTGCGTTGTCGTGCCGTCCGCCGCGTTCGCCCATGCCGAAATCCGGCGCTCCAGGCTCCCGACCACGGCCCGCGCGGCCGAAACACTGTAGAAGAACCCGAGGAGAACCACCCCATGCTCGAAGCGGGCGCCACGGTACCGGATGTCGGTGCCCCGGACCAGGACGGTCACGAGGTGCGGCTGCGCGATTTCGCCGGCCGCAAGCTGGTCGTCTATTTCTATCCCAAGGCCGACACGCCGGGCTGCACCGCCGAGACGCAGGCCTTCCGCGACCTGAAGGCCGACTTCGAGGCGGCCGGCGCGACGATCGTGGGCGTGAGCCGCGACAGTGTTGCCGCCCAGAAGAAGTTCGCGAGCAAGTACTCGGCGAACTTTCAGCTCCTGGCCGACACGTCGTCGGCGATCTGCGACGCCTTCGGGGTCATCGTCGAGAAGAACATGTACGGGAAGAAGAGCGTAGGCATCCAGCGCTCCACGTTCGTCGTTGGAATGGACGGAACTGTCGCTCGGGTGTGGCCCAGGGTCTCCGTCGAAGGCCACGCCGCCGCCGTCCTCGAGGCAGTCCGATCGCTCTGACCACCACGGCCCGGCTCACGATCGCGGGATCGAGCTCGTCGATCCCGCGGCCCGACCGCGCCTGCAGCTCCTATCTGGTGGACGACGGCGAGACCCCGATCGTGCTCGACCTGGGCACGGGGGCGTTCGCCAACCTGCGCCGCTACGTCGACTACGACCGGCTGGGCGGGGTGGTGATCAGCCACATGCACGCCGACCACTTCATCGACCTGATCCCGCTGCGCTACGCGCTGCGCTACGGGTCGCACCGCCCGGCGGCCAAGCTCAAGATCTACCTCCCGCCGGGCGGCCTGGCGATGCTCAAGCGCCTGGTCTCGGCCTTCGCGTCGGAAGGCGGGGAGTTCCTGAGCGACGTCTTCGACCTGCGCGAGTACGACCCGGCCGCGCCGCTGACGATCGACGGCGCGACCCTGCGCTTCGCCCACACCTCGCACTACATTCCGGCCTACGCGATCCGCTGGGAGCGCAACGGGGCCAGCGTGACCTACTCGGCCGACACCGCGCCCGACGAGCGGGTAGTGGCCCTGGCGCGCGAGACCGACGTGTTCCTGTGCGAGGCGACCCTGCTCCACGGCGAGGGCGAGATCGGCATGCGCGGCCACTCCTCGGCCGCCGAGGCCGCCGCGATGGCGCGCGCGGCCGGCGTCCGCCGCCTGGTCCTGACCCACTACGGCGAAGAGTCGACCGGGCGCGACCTCGACGAAGCCGCCCGCAGCGTCTTCAGCGGCGAGATCGTCGTCGCCGACGACCACCGCATCTTCAACCTCGCCCCGTAGGGCAGGGTCGGGCTACGGCCGCGATGCGGCCGTAGCGGGGAAGAAGGCGCCACGTGTGGCGCCATCTTCC
>JASLGJ010000080.1 GCA_030150085.1 Candidatus Elarobacter sp.
GCCAGCACCGGGTCGAGCACCACCGGCACGCCCGGGTAGAGCGCCAGGCCGGCCGCCACCGCGCGCACCGCCTCGGCCGAGAGCAGCGCGCCGACGTGGAACGCGCCCACCTCGGCCGCGCGCAGGGCCTCGAACTGCGCCCCGATCGCCGCCGCGTCCAGCGGCACGCGGGCCAGCACGCGCTCCGCGCTCTGCGCGCTCACCCCGGCCACCACGCAGACCGGCCGCACCGCGTCCGCCGCCAGCGCGAGCATGGCGAACCCCAGCCCGGCGAAGGCGAGCGGGTGCGTCGTCCCGACCGCGCAGACGACGGTCACGGGCGCCCTCGCGGCACGACGGTCACGGGCGCTGCCGGGAGCATGCCGGTCACGCGCCCTCCCACGCCGCGACCAGGGCGCGGGCGTCGCGCTCGGGCTCGTCGATCGCCAGGGCCGAGATGACGGCCGCCATCGCGGCGCCCGTCTCGCGCACCCGCCCGATCGTGGCCTGGGTGAGGCCGCCGATCGCGGCGCAGGGCAGGGACGTCGCCTCGACCACGGCCCGGGTGCCGCTCAGGCCGATCGGCAGGCCGGCGTCGCCCTTCGAGCCGGTCGCGAAGACGGGCCCCACGCCCAGGTAGTCCACCAGGGCCGGGTCGGCCGCGCGGGCCTCGGCCGGCGTGCCGCAGGAGAGCCCGATGACGCACCCGCCCAGCCCGATCCGCAGCTGGCGCAGGTCGAGCCCGGCCGCGTCCTCCTGGCCGAGGTGGACGCCGTCGGCGAGCCGGGCCAGCCGGATGTCGTCGTTGATCAGCGCCAGGCCGCCCGCGGCGCGGACGCGGTTGACGATCGCCAGCAGGGTCGCGGCGTCGATGCCCTCCTTGGCGCGGATCTGCACCAGGCGGATTCCGCCCCGCAGGATCGCCTCGGTGAAGGCGACCGGCTCGCAGCGGCCGGGGTCGATCAGCGCGTAGACGCCCCGCAAACGCGAGCGAGGAGCGTCGCCGCTCCTCGCCGTGCCGGTCATGCCGGGCCGGTCCCTACTGCTGCGGCGACGCCGGGTTGACGATCGCGATGACCTGCGAGCCGGTCGTGGAGCCCTGGGTCGCGGTGACGATCGCGCAGTAGGCGTTGGTCGCGCTCAGCGTGCCCAGGAAGCTGCCGGCCGGGACCGGGATGGTCAGCGGGGGCGAGAAGATGACGTTGGCCTCGTTGGTCGGGTCGATCGTGATGTAGAGGCTGTAGTCGGGGGCGTAGGGGCTGAACGGGCCGGTGGCCGAGGTGCCCGAGGTCACCGCGGCGCAGGGCTTGGTGCCGCCCAGCGTGTTGGCGGTGTAGCTGACGTCGTTCACGATCGCGGCGTGCCAGGTGAAGGCGTTGTTGGTCACGACGCCGTTCTGGGAGCCGCGCAGGGCCAGCGCGCTCAGCGCGATGCTGCTCCCGGCCAGGACCCGCGGCACGTTCGACTGCCCGCCGGTGCTGATGAAGATCCGGTCGGAGCCCGAGCCGCCGGTGCTCAGGACCTGTCCTCCGCCGCTGCACGCGGCAAGAGCTGCCGAGGCGGCAAGGGCGAGCGAGAGGACGATGCGACGCATGGATGCGACTCCCGTGAGTACGGCAAAGCGCCGGAGGCCTTGCCGAGAAGCCGCCGCCGGGCGGAGCGACCGTTCCGTGGCCCTGGGTGCGGTTCCTCTCGTCGCCGAGCTCAGCCGCGCGGCGCGATGGCCACGGTGAGCTCGAACGGCACGTCGCCGCCCTCGCGCAGGGCGGGCGCGACGGTCAGCGACCAGGCCCGCCGGCCCGCGCCGATCCGCGGCGCGGCGAAGGCCAGCGAGCCGGTGTACTGCGCGTCGGGCGCCAGCGGCACGCCCTCGAAGAGCTGCTTGTCGGTCACCGTCCAGTCCCTGCTGGCCGCGATCCGGTAGATGCCGCCCCGGTCGTCGCGCAGCACGCTCTTGCCGTACGGCAGCACGGTGACGAAGTTGGAGCCGGTGTTGGCGAAGGTCACCACCACGTCGATCCGGCCGGGGTAGAAGTCGACCTTCTTCACCGTCAGGCGCAGCCCGGAGGCGCTGGCCGAGGCGTTTGCCGCGAACGCGCGGTACGGCTTGCCCGGGTCCTTGATCCGCAGCGCGCCGCCTTCGCTCAGCACGCCGAGCGGCACGGTGGCCTCGGCCTCGCGCCGCGCGTCGTGCGCGTGGTCGGTGAACGCGATCCGCTCGCGCACGAAGAACACCCGCCCGCGCTCGTCGCCGCGCGCGCCGACGATGCGCGCCTCGCGCAGCGCGACGTCGTCCGCGGCGAACACGCTGCGATACGCCTCGGCGTCGCCGAAGTACGCCCGCTCGCCCGACGTCAGCAGCGCGTACGCGTCGGCATAGCGCCCCGCGCGCTGCGCGTCGACGTACTTGCGCACCAGCGCGCTCTGCGCGTTGCGCGGCGCGGGTCCGTACGGCACCGTAGCGCGCGCGGCAGGGCTCGCGACCGGCGCGGGTGCCGCGCCGAGCGCGGCGAACAGCGCCAGCGCGCACGCCGCGCGCGCGCTCACGGCTGCTCTCCGAGCAGCAGGTCGACGATGCGCAGCAGATCGGCCGGATCGGCGTAGCGCAGCTCGATCGTGCCGCCGCGCTCCTGCGCGAGCACGCGCACCTGCGTCGCGTAGCGGTAGCGCAGCCGCTCGACGTACTCGTCGTTCGCGCCGGACGCGGATGCGGCGGTGCCGGCGCGCGCGCGCTTGGGCGCGCCGTCCTGCGCGAGCCGCTCGAGCGCGCGCACCGAGAGCTGCTCGTCGGCCGCGCGGCGCGCCATCGTCTCGCGCCGCTCGGGCGGAAACGACAGCACGGTGCGCGCGTGCGCGGCGGTCAGCTTGCCGTCGCGCACGAGCTGCTTCACCGAGTCCGGCAGCGAGAGCAGGCGCAGCGCGTTGGCGATCGCGGGCCGGCTGCGCCCCAAGCGCTGCGCGACCTGCTCCTGGGTGAAGCCGTGCGCTTCCATCAGGTGCGCGAAGCCCATGGCCTCTTCGAGCGGGTCGAGGTTCTCGCGCTGCAGGTTCTCGATGATCGCGACCTCGAGCGACTCGCGGTCGTCGGCCGAGCGCACGATGGCCGGGATGGTTTCCAGCCCGGCCGCCTGGGCCGCGCGCCAGCGCCGCTCGCCGGCGATCAGCTCGTAGCCGTCGGGCCGCTCGCGCACGATGATCGGCACCAGCACCCCGAAGCTCGCGATCGAGGCTTGCAGCTCCGCGAGCGCCTCGGGCGCGAAGGTCGTGCGCGGCTGGAACGGGTTGGGCCGGATCCGCGCGACCGGGATCCGCGGCAGCCCCTCGCGCGCCGCCGCAGCCCCGGCGGCGGCACCGGCCGCCGCCGAACCGGCCGGGGCGGCGGCTACCGCTGTCGTGGTATGCGTGGTGACATCGCTCGTACCGGCATCGCCGAGCAGCGCGCCCAGACCGCGGCCGAGTCCGCGCTTGCTCATGCGGTGATCCCTTGCAGCTCGCGAGCGAGCGAGAGGTAGGCTTGCGCGCCGCGGCTCTTCACGTCGAAGAGGATCGCCGGCTTGCCGTAGGAGGGCGCCTCGGAGAGGCGGATGTTGCGCGGAATCTGCGTCTTGAACACGCGCTCGGGGAAGTGCCGGTTCACCTCGTCGAGCACTTCCATCGCCAGCTTGGTCCGTCCATCGAACATGGTGATCAGCACGCCGCGGATGATCAGCTCGGGGTTGAGCCCTTCCTTGATACGGCGCACGATCGCCACCAGCTGGCTCAGGCCTTCGAGCGCGTAGTACTCGGCCTGGACCGGGATGATGATCTCGTTCGCCGCGGTCAGGGCGTTGATCGTCAGCAGCCCGAGCGAGGGCGGGCAGTCGATCAGGATCTCGTCGTACCGGCCGAGCACCGGGGCGAGCGCGGTCTTGAGCCGGCCCTCGCGCTGCAGCGCCGAGACGAGCTCCACCTCGGCACCCGCCAGGTTGAGCGTGGCCGGGACGATCGAGAGGTTCTCGACCTCGGTCCCGCGCGTAACCTCGGCGACCGACGCGTGCTGGAGCAGCACGTTGTAGACGTCCCGCTCGACCGCCCGCTTGTCGACCCCGACCCCGGTCGTGGTGTTGCCCTGGGGGTCGATGTCGACGACCAGGACGCGCCGGCCCAGCAGCGCCAGGGACGCGCCCAAGTTGACGGCGGTCGTCGACTTGCCGACGCCGCCCTTCTGGTTGACGATCGCAATGACGTTCGCCGTCGTCGTTTCACGTGGAACTGCCGCGGTCAAAAATCGAACCTACGCTGGCGCAGAGAAATGCTCGTCGATGTAGCGCTCAGCGCGCTCGACGAGCGAGCCCGGCTCGTTCCGAGACGGGTCGTCGGTGACCTCCTCGAAGAGCGCCTGCAGCACCTCTCCCACCCGCCGGTCCCCGCGAAATCCTGACCCGGCCAGTCCCTTGCGCTCGAACAGCGCGATCACGTCGGTGCCGGTCAGGGCGAGATCGCGCACGCTGAAGGCCGGCCGCTCGGCGATCACCGCCGCCACCCGGGCCTCGAAACGCTCGTTGCTGTCGTCCCGCTTGGGCAGGCCCGAGCCGCCGATGTCGGCCCAGCGCAGCGCGAAGAGCCGGTCCACGTGCTCCGCCCCGATCCGCCGCACGAAGCGCCGCAGCGTCTTGTCCTGGGCCTCGGGGTCGGCCGAGTACATGTGGTGCCGCACCAGGTGGGCGACCGTCTCGGCCGTCTCGCGCGGCAGGCGCAGCCGCTCCAGCATGGCCGGCACCAGGTCGGCCCCGACGTGCTCGTGCTGGTAGAACGTGTTCCCGCGCCCGTCCGGCCGCGGCGCCGCCGTGCGCGGCTTCCCCACGTCGTGCAGCAGCGCCGCGAGCCGCAGCGTGACGTCGTCGGCCGGCGCCGCGTCCACCGTGGCCAGATTGTGCCGGTACACGTCGTACGCGTGCCACTCGTTCTGGTCGACCCCGATCCCCTCGGCCAGCTCGGGCCAGAGCCGCTCCAGCAGCCCGCTCGTCCGCAGGATCTCGATTCCGACCGAGGGCGCGGGCGCGCGCATCAGCTTGAGCATCTCCTCGCCGACCCGTTCGGCCGAGACGGTCGAGACGAGTTCCGCCGAGGCCGCCAGCGCGGCCGCGGTCCGCTCGGTCAGCCGGTAGCCGAAGCGCGCGGAGAACTGCGCCGCCCGCAGCATCCGCAGCGGGTCCTCCACGAACGTCGCCTCGTCGACGATGTCGATCCGCGCGTACCGAATGTCCTCGATTCCGCCGTAGGGGTCCACGATCGCGTCGTCGCGCAGCCGGCGGGCGATCATGTTCATGCGGAAGTCCCGCCGGCGCAGGTCGTCCTCGAGCGGAATCTCCGGGCCGGCCTCGACCGCGAACTCCTTGTGACCGACGCCGGTCGAGCGCTCGCGCCGGGGCAAGGCGATGTCCGCCTCGCCCGCCGTGTGTCGGAACTTCAGGACCGCGAACGAGGCCCCGACCACGTCGACTCGGCCGACCCGCTCCAGCGCGGCGAGCAGCTCGTCCAGCGGCAGGCCGGTGACGACGTAGTCCAGGTCCTTGGGCGGGCGCGGGATGCCGTCGAGCTTGGTGCGGAACTCGTCCCGGACGCGGCCGCCGACGGCGTAGACTTCGGCGGTGGGGAGCGTTGCGGTTAGAACGGCGTCGAGGGGGTGATTGGGCACGGGACCTTCATTGTAGCCTGTCGCGGGATGTGTGTCGCTGGGGCGGTGGGTTGCGGGGCCCGGGCGAGGGCGGGGACGGTGCGGGCTGGGGACGCTCCCTGCGCGCTTCGTGCGCTCCGGTCGCTGCGTGGGCGATTATATCGCTGACGCACCAGGGTGCCGATATGGTGGCACAAGGCAGGCGTAACCTTGGAACATGGACGGGACGCCCAAGACGCTGCTGGAGGCGGTGACCTACTTCTCGGACCCGGATCGCGCGCACGCCTACGCGGTGATGATGCGCTGGCCGAACGGGATCGCGTGCCCGCGCATGGGTTGTGGCTCGGCCTCGGTCCAGGCCATCGCGACCCGGAAGATTTGGCGCTGTAAGGAGTGCAAGCGCCAGTTCTCGGTCCGCGTCGGCACGATCTTTGAGGACTCGCCGCTCCCGCTGACCAAGTGGCTCCCCGCCTTCTGGCTGCTGGCGAACACCAAGAACGGCACGTCGTCGTGCGAGCTAGCCCGCGCCCTGGGCGTGACCCAGAAAACGGCCTGGTTCATGCTTCACCGCATCCGCGAGGCGATGCGGACGCCGACCTTCAGCACCCGGTTCTCTGGCGAGGTGGAGGCCGACGAGACGTACGTGGGCGGCAAGGAGAAAAACAAGCGCGGGAACATCGGCCGGGCGCGCGCGGACGTGCCACCCGGGCCGAAGATTCCGAAGACGGTCGTGTTCGGGATGCTTCAGCGCGGCTCGGACGGCAAGAGCCGGGTTCGCGCGATGACCGTGCCGGACAACCGCCGCCGCACGCTGCTCCCCGCGCTGCTGGACAACGTGGCGGGCGGGACAACGCTCTATACCGACGCCTGGAAGTCGTACGAGGAA
>JASLGJ010000462.1 GCA_030150085.1 Candidatus Elarobacter sp.
GCCCGCGCCGGTCTGCGAGGGCGCGGCGCGCGAGACCGCGCGCGCCGCGCTGGGCGAGCTCGAGACCTATTTCGCTTCCCCCGCGCCCGCGCGGGCGGGCACGACGCCGTCGTGGACCGTCGCGGCCGGCACGGGCGGCGCACG
This sequence comes from Candidatus Elarobacter sp., assembly GCA_030150085.1. GTDB lineage: Bacteria > Vulcanimicrobiota > Vulcanimicrobiia > Vulcanimicrobiales > Vulcanimicrobiaceae > Vulcanimicrobium. Next base: position 145 of record JASLGJ010000462.1, read on the forward strand.
GCCGTGGTACGTCCTGCGCTCGAACCTGATGTCGGTCGTCGCGGCGACCCTGAACTGCGCCTACGTGGGCGGTGCGCCGCGCGCCGAGCTGGCCCGGCGCGGGGTCGCCGGGAGCGCGCTTCCGGCGCTCAACTACGCGCCCGAGCTGGGGCTCTACGTCGTCACGGCCGAGAATGCGCCGCGGCCGTGACGGCGCGCGCTCAGGGCGCGGGCGACGGGGCTGGTGACGGCGGCGGAGCAGGCTGGAAGAGCAGCGTGCTGACCAAGCCGTCCTTGTCGAGCGCGATCACCATTCGCAGCGCGTTCTGCGGGTAGGTCAGCAGGTAGTACTGCGCGCGCCCGCCGCGCACGTCGCGATAGCCGAGATACCGCCATGCGGGCTCGGGGAGCGTGCCAAGCTGCGCACCCAGCGCGGCTTCGACGGCCGGCGTCACCGCGGCGGCGACGGCCGGCGCGAGCCGCGCGCGGTCGATCGTGCCGGCCCGCGCCTGTTCGTAGAGCGTGCGCGCGAGCGCGCCGGTGCGCGCGTCCTCGGGACCCGGAACGATCGCCGGTGCCGGCGCGGGCGTCGCGGCGACCGGGGCGGGACTGGGATCGGCGGCCGCCAGCGCTGGAGCGGCACTCAGGAGCAGCGCGGTCAAGCCGGTCGCGGCGGCGCGGCGGAAGCGGTTGTCGAACACGAGACGTTCTCCCGATCGTCGTATCGAAGCACGACGCGAAGCGCGCCGACCGCACGATTATACAAGGCTCGGCAACATCGCCAAAAATGCACGATGGCGCGCTTGACAAGCCAAGAATGCCCGGCTATAACCCTACCAGGGTTAGTACAATTTACCCGGGTGCCAGTACGTTATAGAGAACCCGTCTTCGTCGACACGTATACGAAGGCGGTCTCCTTGGTATTTCCGGCGCTCCATCACTGTCCCGTTCCGTGTCCCACCGGAGGCCCCCATGGTGTTGGTCGGTTCCTGGATCGGATCGATTTTGCGAGCGCACGCCGCGTGCTGACGTTCGCCGGCGTCTCCGTTCAGTATGGGCGCCGCACGGTGCTCGCCAACGTCGATCTCGATCTCGGGCGCGGGCTGCACGTCGTGCTCGGTCCCAACGGGGCCGGTAAGACGACGCTGTTCCGGGTCGGCGCGGGGATCGTCACGCCGACCCGCGGCCAGATCTTCGTGGGCGGTGCTCCGCTGGCGCACGACGTCCGCAGCAAATCCATCATCGGATACGTCTCGCACCGGCCCGGCCTGCAGCCGCGCCTGAGCGTGCTCGACAACTTGGCGTTCTGGTCGCGCGTGCTCGGGCAGTCCGCCGCCGAGCGGGACGACGCGCTCGTGCGCGTGCGCCGGCAGCTCGATCTCGACGCGCTGCTGCAGCTGCGCTTCGGAACGCTGAGCCGCGGGCAGCAGCAGCGCGTCTCGCTGGCGCGCGCCATGCTCGGCGATCCCGAGCTGCTCTTCCTCGACGAGCCGACCACCGGCTTGGACCCGGTCGCGGCAAAGAAGCTGCGCCGCCAGCTCGCGCAGTTCGTCGCGGACGGCAAGACGATCGTCTACACGACGCACAATCTTTACGAAGCCGAAGAGCTCGCGACCAACGTCGTGCTGCTCAAGGACGGCAACGTGCTGGCCCACGGGACGCTGCCCGAGATCGCAGCCAGCTTCCAGGCGCGCGACCGGCTCGAACTGATCGTCGACGGCGAGCCGCGCGGCGTGTTCGAGCGGCTCGGCATCTCGGCCCGCTTCGACCAGCGCGCCTGGCTGATCGACGATTCGGCCGGAAACGAATCCTCCCGCATCGTCGCGGCTCTGGTCGGCGACGGTATCCACGTCAAAGAAGTGCGCGGCGTGGGCAACTCGCTGGAGTCCATCTACGAGGAGCTGGAACGTTGAGAGCCTTGCGCGTCCGCGCGATCCTGCAGCTGACCTCGGCCCTGACCTTCCGCGGTTTCCGCGAGCAAGGCCGCTGGATCATGCTCAACCCGCTGCTGCTGGCGGCGTTCTTCGTCTTCCTCGTCGCGGCGGCGCTGTACTTTCCCCGGATCCTGACCGGCCCGACCCGGCACGCGATCGACATCGGCGCGCTGCAGTACGGCCAGGCGGGCTCGCAATCCGCGATCGCGCTTGCGATCGTGCTGAACCAGGCTCCGTATTTCGTGGCCCTCATCGGCGCGCTGGTCGGTTCGAACCTGGCCCAGAACATGGTCGGCCAGGAGTCGACGCGCGGCGGGATCGAGCTGCTCCTGAGCGGTCCGTACTCGCTGGCCGAGGTGCTCTCGGGGATCCTGCTGGTGTCGTTCGTGCTGACGGCGATCAACTGGCTCGGTCTTTCCGTCACCAGCGTGGTCGGGTCGGCGGTGCTGCTCAACGTCCTGCACGTCAGCCTGCCTGCGCTCGGCTCGCGCCTGCTGCTGCTGCTGCTCTTCCCGCTCCCGCTGGCCTACCTCTCGAACCTCATCGGCGTGATCCTCTCGATCGTCTTTCCGCAAGCCGCGCAGATTCGCACCGGCGGGTTCAACCTGTTCCAGCTCATCGCGGTCTTCCCGGCGCTGGCGGTCATGCTGATCGCCAATTTCTGGCCGGCGCTCGACCCGCTCGGCTTGGCGCTGGGCGCGATGAGCGCGGGCCTGGCCGGCTCGGTCGTGGCGATGGCGGTCGTGGGCCGCATCTTCGACCCGTCCTCGCTCCTGGCCAGCTGATGACCGCATCGTATCCGCGCTCCGCCGCCCGCGCCCAGCCCGGCGACGCCGCGGACCGCGCGGCCGCGCCGGCCCTGCTGGACCGGCTGCTGCCGCACGAACTCCAGGCCTGCGTGCAGTTCCACCGCCGCGCCAAGGCGGCGCTGGACTTCGGGATGCGCGATCCCTCGCGCAGCGTGACCCTGCACGAGGTCGCCAGCCACGTCGGGATGGAGAAGACCGCGTTCTGCCGCTACTTCAAGACGAAGGTCGGCCAGCCGTACGGCGCGATCGTGCGAACGCTGCGGGTGCACTACGCGGCCGAGCTGCTGCGCCGCAGCGACTACTCGATCGGCGAGGTCACGGCGCTGGCCGGGTTCGAGAACCGCGCCACCTTCGGACGCCTGTTCCGGACCCAGTACGGCATCTCGCCGTCCGAGTACCGCGCGCGCAACTCGCCGCTGCCCTGCGTCGTGTCCTTCGTCCGTTCCTGAGCCTCTCACGCCCGCGAAAGTTCGTCATGCCTCACGATCCGCGAATGATGCTCGTCTCGATGCCTTGGGCGGTCATCTACCTGCCGTCGATCCAGCTGGGCACGCTCGAAGCCGTCCTTCGTGACGCCGGCGTCGCGAAGGA
>JASLGJ010000090.1 GCA_030150085.1 Candidatus Elarobacter sp.
GACGTCGCGCGCGGATCAAGTTTCTGGCGACCATAGCGGTGGGGTTCCACCCGTTCCCATCCCGAACACGGCAGTTAAGCCCGCCAGCGCCGATGGTAGTCGGACCGCAGGGTCCCTCGAGAGTAGGACGTCGCCAGATTAATCCGTAGCAAGAAGTCCGCCGATCAGCAATGATCGAGCGGGCTTCTTGCGTTCCCAGCACTCCTGTTTAGACGCCTCGATGAGGCCAGGATCGGCCGCGACCCCAGGATCGGCCGCGAGCCGGGATGGCGGGATCGTCTGGGTTAGGATGGGCCGAGCGGGCGGGAGTGATAGGCAATGCCGCATCGGCCCGGCGGCGTTGTCAGTACTCGCGTGCGTCGGCCGCGGCGACCTCGGTCGTGCGCGGGTCGGGGTCGCCGGCGTCGACCGCCTCGCCGTGCAGATCCGCGACCGGCTCGGCCACGTCCACCACGGCGTCGGTTCCGACTTGCCCGGCGAACCAGCGGTACGCGGCGAGCGCGCCGACGGTGAATCCGAGCAGCGTCATCGTACGGCGCCAGAAGCCGCCTCCGCCGTTCTCGTCCGTCTCCTCGGGGAACCCGCCCGCCTCGTCGAGCTCGTCGCTGGCGTTGCCGGCTACCGCGAAGCTGTGCGGGTCGTACTCGTTGAGCTTGAGGTTGACGCGCCAGCGGTCGACCGGCTCGATCGCCAGGGCATCGACGACGACGTCGGTCAGACGGTTGCGCAGCGCGTGCCAGGCCCGCTCGTCCACCCCCGTCGCGCTCAGCTCGAGGTGGGTGTCGGGGATCGCGCCGTCGGCGACCAGCCGGCCGGCGACGGCGAAGTCGGTCGGCGCGAAGGGCGTGAAGTGGACGCTGGTCCGCTCCGGTTTCTCGTGCGGCAAGATGTCGAGCACGGTCGCGGTGAGCTCGTCGGCCAGGTGGCGTTTGGTCTCGTCGTCGAGCGGGAGCGAGGATAGACGCAGATACGGCATCGTGCTCGCGGTGTTACCCGCTCAGACGCACGTCGATCCACCGCGGCGGCCAAGCCGGCGGCAGCTGGATCGCGGCGCCGTCAGCCGGGGCGGCCGCGGACCGGTGGGGCGACGAGCTGTGAGGTCAGGAAGCCGGTGACGATCAGGATCGCGGCCAGCAGGGCGCGGATCGCGAGCGAGAGCGCGTCGCTGGTGTCGGCCTGGAAGACGTAGAGCAGGCTCTCGTAGGAGAGCGAGCCGGGGACGAGGACCAGCAGACCGGGCACCAGCACGACCGACTGCGGGATGCGCAGGTAGCGGGCGGCGAGGTTCGTCGCCAAGCCGATCGCGAAGGCGGTCACGAACGGGCTGGCCTGCGTGATGCCCAGCGTCGGGAAGAAGCGCACCAGCGCGACCGTCGCGATGCAGGAGCCGACGATCCAGCCCAGGTCGCGGTAGCGCGCGTGGAGCTGCGAGGCGATCGCCAGGCCCATCAGCAGGGCCGCGCCGACCGTCGAGTAGACCGTGGTGTGGCCGGGGCTGACGGTGGGCGCGTAGAGGATCGCGTTGCCGCCCAGGCCAGCGCCCAGCGCGAAGCCCGAGCCCAGTGAGAGCAGGGTCACCAGCACCCCGCCCAGGCGGGAGGTGCCCGAGACCAGGTTGCGGTTGGCGAGCTCCGTCAGCGCGGTCGTGAGCGCGTAGCCGGGGAGGAGCTGGACGACGCCCGCGATGAGCGCGACGTAGAGCGAGATCGGGGTGCCGAAGCGCTCCCACAGCGCGACGATGACGGTCGCGACGAAGGCCGCGGCGATCTCGAAGACGCGGTCGACCCGGCGCGAGCGCTGGGCCAGCGCGGCCAGCCCGCCGATCGCGATCCCACCCAGGGTCGAGACCAGGATCTCGCCCCCGCCGCCACCGAGCAGCAGCGCCGTGCCGCACGAGAGCACCGCGTAGGTGGCGACGGTCTGCAGCGGCGGGTCGAGCGGGACCTCGGCGTCGATCTGCACGACCTCTTCGAGCGCATGCCCGAGGTCGCCGCCGCGGCGCAGCTCGCCCACCACCGCGTCGAGCAGCGCGAGCTTGCGCAGGTTGAGCGTGCCGGGCTCGAGCCGCAGCACCACCAGCCGCTGCGCGAACGGCGGGCCGACGGCGAGCGTGAGCGTGGTCGGGAGCGCGTTGATCTGCACCGCGACCCCGAGCGTCATCGCGACCTCGCGCACGGTGTCCTCGAGCGAGTCGGTCGGGAAACCGGCTTGGTGCAGGGCCCGGGCCAAGTCCAGCAGCAGCTCGGTGCGGTCGTCGCGGGCCAGCTCCACGCAACCGGTGTTCGGCGAGCGAGGGGGCGCGCTCCGCTCCGGCGTACGCGCTCGGGCATGAAGGCTCGTCTCGCGGCGCTGGCCGCCGTCGTCCTGGCCGCGCCGCTTGCGGCCGCTGGCGTCCTGACCGCTCCGTTGCCGGTGGGCGCGGCCGACCCGCTCAAGGTGGGTGTCAACCTCGAGCTGTCCGGCGTCTCCTCGACCTGGGGCCAGCCGCAGCTCAACTCGATCCAGATGTACGTCGACGAGGCTAACGCGCGGGGCGGGATCGGCGGGCGACGGATCGAGCTGGAAGTCCTCGACAACAAGAGCGACCCCGCCCAGTCGCGCCTGAACGCCACCAAGCTGGCGGGCGACGGCGTGGTCGCGATCCTCGGCGCGGGCACCACCCCGACCACGATGCCCGCGGTGCCGGTGGCCAACGAGAGCGGCGTGCCGATGATCTCCAACGGCGCCGGCAACGTCATCACCAACCCGCCCGAGCAGCGCCACTGGGTCTTCAAGACGCCCAACGACGACTCGCAGGTCGCCAACAAGATCGCCGGCTTCCTCGCGAAGCAGAAGCTCGGCGAGATCGCGTTCCTGAGCGTCAACACCGCCTACGGCGACTCGGG
>JASLGJ010000099.1 GCA_030150085.1 Candidatus Elarobacter sp.
CGCGTCGGCTCGCCCGCCTTCGGCAAGCTCTTCACGCTGCGCCTCGACGGCCAGGTCTACGCGCAGCCGCTGATCGTGAGCGGGGTCGCGCTGCCCGGGCGCGGGCGGCACGACGTGCTGCTCGCCGCGACCGAGAACGACAGCGTCTACGCCTTCGACGCCAACCGCGGCGCGAAGCTGTGGGTGCGCTCGCTCGCGGACGGCCCCGGCGTGACGCCCGCGACGGTGAGCGCGGTCAGCGACGACGCGTGCGAGTCGGTCTCGCCCGCGATCGGCATCTCGTCGACCCCGGTCGTCGACCGGGGCGCGCAGACCGTGTACGTCCTGGCGAAGACCATGACGACGCGCGGCTCAGCGCGCGAGTTCCGCACCACGCTGCACGCGCTGGCGCTCGCGACGGGCGCCGACCGCCTGCCGCCGGCCGAGATCGCGGGCAGCGCGCCGGTCTCGCTGCGCGGCCTGTTCGCGCCGGGGCGTTCGTTCAAGCACGGTCTCAGACGGCTGCTCGGAGGGCGGGTGCGCTTCGATGCGCGCGCGCAGTACGGCCGCACCGGCCTGCTGCTGCAGCACGGCACGCTCTACTTCGGGTTCGGCTCGCACTGCGACATCCCGGCCGCGCGCGGCTGGGTCTTCGCCTACCGCGCCTCCGATCTCGCTCAGGTCGCGGCGTTCGCGACGGTCGGCGACTGGAACGACGCCAACGGCGCGAGCGTCTGGCAGAGCGGGCTCGGGCTCACCGGCGACGGCAGCGGCGACGTCTACTTCACCACCGGCAACGGCCCGTTCGACGCCGCGTCCGGCGGGCACGACTACGGCGACTCGCTGCTGCGGATGGCGCCCGACCTGAGCCGGGTGATCGACTACTTCACCCCCAGCACGCAGGCCGAGCTGGCCGCGCACGACGCCGACTTCGGCGGCGGAGCGATGATCGCGCTCCCGGCCGGCGCGGGACCGCACCCGCTCCTGGGCGTCGCGAGCAGCAAGGTGCGCGCGCTCTTCCTGCTCGACCGCGAGCACCTGGGACGCTACCGCGAGGGCGGCCCGGACCGCGCGCTGCAGACCGTCGGCGACGCGCACGACGGCACCGACTGGTGCATCGGAACCTGCGGCGGGCCGGCCTACTACGCCGGGCCGCGCGGCGAGTACGTGTTCGACGTCTGGGCCCAGGACGCGCTGCGCGCCTACCGGCTCGAGCGCGGCGCGCACCCGCGCCTGGTCGAGGTCGCGCACTCGCCCGACCGCTTCCCGGGCTCGGGCGGCGCGATCCCCAGCGTCTCCTCGAACGGCCGGCAGCCCGGAAGCGGCGTGGTGTGGGCGACCACCCGCCCCGACATCCGCGACGTGGCACGCCGCCCGATCGAGCTGCGCGCCTACGACGCGGACGACGTCTCGCGCCTGCTCTACCGCGGCGACGCGGGCCTATGGCCGAACAAGACCGGGCACCCCTTCCTCACCCCGACGGTCGCCAACGGCAAGGTCTACGTCGGCGGCTACGCGAGCGTGTCGGTGTTCGGCCTGCGCGCGCGCCGGCCGTAGACCTTGCGAGAAGATGATCCGGACTCGGCGGGGTAAGAGCGAGCATGGCCCGTGACCCGCTGGCGAAGTTCGAGCCCGGGGCGTTCGCGATCCCGCGCGACCGGCCCAGCGCCGTCGTGCGCGCGGGCGAGCGCGAGGTCGCGCTGACGAACGTCAACAAGGTCTTCTGGCCCGCCGAGGGGATCACCAAGGGCGACCTGCTGCAGTACTACGCCGACGTCGCACCGTTCCTGGTGCCCTACCTGCGCGACCGGGCGCAGGTGATGAAGCGCTACGTGCACGGCGCGGCGGGCGAGTTCTTCTACATGAAGCGCACGCCGTCCAACGCGCCGGCCTGGCTGCGGACCTGCCCGATCGAGCACGGCTCGGGCAACGTGATCGCGTTTCCGATCGTCGACGACCTGGCCTCGCTGCTGTGGCTGGTCAACCTGGGCTGCATCGACCTCAACGAGTGGTACTCGCGCTGCGACGACATCGACCGCCCCGACTACCTGCACTTCGACCTCGACCCGGTCAAGGACGGCACGACGACGTTCGCGCTGGTGCGCACGGTCGCGCTGCACGTGCGCGAAGCGCTGGTCGACCTGGGCATGCAGCCCTACGCCAAGACCTCGGGCTCGGCCGGCATCCACGTCTACGTGCCGATCGAGCGCGGCCCCCTGCAAAAGGAGGTCTGGACGTTCGCCAAGGCGTTCGCGCAGACCATGGAGCGGATGCACCCCGAGGCGATCACCGCCGAGTACACGATCGCCAAGCGCCCCGCCGGCCACGTGCTGGTCGACTACAACCAGAACGCCTGGGGCAAGACGCTGGCGTCGGTCTACTCGGTGCGCGCCAAGCCCGGCGCGACCGTCTCGACGCCGGTCACCTGGGACGAGATCGAGGCCGGGATCGAGATCGCCGACTTTCGCCTGGACAACGTGCGCGAGCGGCTGGCCCGGGTCGGCGACCTGTGGGCCCCGCTCAAGGCGCAGAGCGGCCGCTTCAGGCTGGAAGCGCTGGTTCCGCCGGCACCGGCTCGGCGGCGGGCCGCACCGCGAGCGGCGCGCCGCGCTCCAGCCGAAAGCGGCTGACCAGCTCGCGCAGCTTCGCCGCGGTCAGGTCGAGCGTCTCGGCCTCGCCGCGCACCCGCGCGACCTGGTCTTCCATTTCGAGCGCGGAGCTCGAAACGGCGCTGGTGCCGCGCGCGTTCTCCTCGGCGGTCGTGGCGATCGCGCCGATCGCGCGCGCCAGCTCGCCGGTCTGCGCGGCCATCTGCTCGGTCGCCGAGGAGTTCTCCTCGACCACCGCGTTGATCGAGTCCATCGCGCCGCCGACCGTGCGCGCGCCGCCCGCCATCTCGCGCATCGCCTCGGCGATGTCGCCCACCCGCTCGACGGTCAGGTCGACCGCGGCGATGATTCCTTCGAGCGCCTCGCTGGCCGCGCCGACCTTCGCGCTGCCGCGCTCGGCGGTGGCCGCGCCCGCGTCGGCGGCCGCGACCGCCTCGCGCGTGCGGCGCTGCACGTCGACGATCAGGCCGCCGATCTGTTTGGTCTGCTGCATCGAGGACTCGGCCAGCTTGCGCACCTCGTCGGCGACGACCGCGAAGCCGCGCCCGTGCTCGCCCGCGCGGGCGGCCTCGATCGCGGCGTTGAGCGCGAGCAGGTTGGTCTGATCGGTCAGCGCGTCGATCGTCTCGACCACCACCCCGATCTGCGAGGAGAGCTCGCCCAGCTCGCGGATCTTCTGCGCCGCCAGCGTCACGCCGCGCTCGATCTCGCGCATGTCGTCGATCGTCGCGCCGACCGCCTTGGCGCCGCTCTGCGCGCTGCTGCGGGTCTGCTGGCCGGTCGCGGCCAGGTCGGCGGAGATGGCGGCCACGCGCTCGACGTCGTCGGCCATGCGCTGGGCGTCGGTCGAGGCGGTGCGCAGCTGCACCGCCTGGTCGAGCGCGCCGCGCGCGATGCCGTCGATCGCGCTCTCGAACTGGCGCACGATCACGTTCGACGTTTCCGCCGCGCCGGACAGCTCGCTCGAGCCGCTCGCCAGCTCGCGCACCGCCAGACCCACCCCGCCGACGATCTCGGCCGAGCGCGTCGCGGCCAGGTCGAGCCCGCGCGCCCGTTCGGCCAGCTCGCCCGCCGAGGCCTGGAGCGCGAGCACGATCTCGCGCAGGTTCTCGGTCATCCGCGCGACCGCGTGCCCGAGCCGGTCGTCGGGCCCGGCCGGCGCGACCGAGCGGGTCAGGTCGCCGTCGGCGATCGCGCCGGCCACCTCGGCCACCGCGCGCTGGTAGCCCACCAGGCGCCCGAACGAGGCCGCGACGCGGCCCAGCTCGTCCTCGCCGGGGCGGGTGCGGACGTCGTCGACGCGGCCCTCGGCCAGCGCCTCGGCGTCGCGCGCGAGCGTGCCGGCGTTGCGCGCCAGCGGGCGCAGGATCGCGCCGACCAGCAGCAGCACGACACCGACCGCGACCAGCCCGGTGATCAGGATCGAGCGGAACGCCTGCGCGACCGCCTCGTTCACCGCGTCGAGCGGGACGCCGTCGTAGAGGATCGCCATCGGCTGGCCGAGCTCGTTGTGAACGAGCGCGTAGTGGTTGATGTAGAGCTTGCCCAGGATCGGGCTGATGCCGTCGAACTCCTGGTCCTTGTCGAACGCCGCGCGGGCCGGGCCCTGCAGCTCGGTGCCGACGATCCGCTTGTCGTCCTTCATCAGGGTGGTGGCGATCCGGATCGGCTTGCCGCCGATCACCTGGAACACGGTCGCCTCGGCCCCGGTGACCTCTTTCACCCGGTCGACCAGCGAGGTGTCGCCGTTGGCGACGTTCGAGCCGAAGGCCAGCTTGCCGTCCGCGGTGAGGTGCGTCTCGCCGTTGGCCGCCGCGAAGCCGCGCAGCACCTCGGCCCCGGTCCGAACCCTCGCGTGCACTTCGGCCGAAACGGTCTGCGAGATGTCGCGGCGGACCACGTACAGCAGGGTCGCCGCGAAGGCGACGAACACGGTCGCGGTGACGACCAGAATGCGGGCGACGCGCGAACGCCGCCACCATGCGAAGGCGGACATGTCAGGTATATCGGCCGGAACGCGACGCCGCTGAACGGGTAGGAGTCCCGCATGATCCCGTTCGGCTATCCCCCGATGGAGATGCGCCCGGTCGAGAGCGTCCCGGACGGGCCGGAGTGGCTGTACGAGCCGAAATGGGACGGCTTCCGCTGCCTGGCCTTCAAGGATGCCGGCGAGGTCGTGCTGCAGTCGAAAGCCGGACAACCGCTCGCTCGCTACTTCCCCGAGATCGCCGCCGCCCTGGCGGGGCTGGCCGCCGAGGGCTTCGTGCTGGACGGCGAGCTGGTGGTGCCCTTCGCCGGGGCGCTCTCGTTCGACGCGCTCCAGCAGCGCATCCACCCCGCCGCCTCGCGGGTGACGATGCTCTCGCAGACCACCCCCGCCTGGTACCTCGTCTTCGACTTGCTCCGCGAGGGCGGTGAGGATCTGGTCGAGCTGCCGCTGGAGGAGCGCCGCGCGCGGCTGGAGCGCTTCGCGGGCGCGTTCGACGGCGTCACCCTGCGGCTCTCGCCCGCGACGCGCGCGCGGCACGTCGTGGACGAATGGTTCGCGCGCGTCGGCGGCGCGCTCGACGGGGTGATCGCCAAGCGCGCCGACCTGCCCTACGCGAGCGGCAGCCGCGACGCCGCGGTCAAGGTCAAGCGCGCCCGCACCGCCGACTGCGTGGTGGGCGGCTTCCGCTACGCCAAGGACTCCACGGAAAAGGTCGGCAGCCTGCTGCTCGGCCTCTACGACCAGGCCGGGCTGCTCGACTACATCGGTTTCTGCAGCGCCTTCTCCAAAGCGCAGAAGGAAGAGCTGCGCGAGATGCTGCGCCCGCACGAGGGCGAGCCGGGCTTCACCGGCGGCGCGCCCGACGCCGCGCCCAGCCGCTGGGACCGCATGCACGAGCGCGACCGCAGCTACGTCAAGCTGGCCCACGACCTGGTGCTCGAGGTGTCGTTCGACCAGGTCACCGGCGGGCGCATCCGCCACGGCACCAAGCCCGTCCGCTGGCGCCCCGACAAAGCGCCGCGCCAGTGCACCGCCGAGCAGCTCGCCATGCCCGACCGCGCGATCGCGCTGCTGGAGTAGCGCGCGTCAGCTCCCGCCGGCGGTGTCCCGGGAAAAGTCCGGCAACGCGTCGAGCGTGCCGTTCCAGCGCAACTCGTCGACGTCGTCGAACAGCGGGATCTCGGTGCGCAGCGTCGCCAGGACCCGAAACAGCAGCGCGCGGTCGCGCTCGCGGGCCAAGGTTTGGGCCAGTTTCGCGGGACTGGCGACGTTGACGTTCCAGGCGCGCGGGTCGGCCGGGATGGCTTCGAGGTGGCCGTACTTGGCCAGGACGGCCGCGGCCGACTTCGCGCCCCAGCCGGGCAGGCCCGGAAACCCGTCGGCCGCGTCGCCGACCAGCGCCAGATAATCCGGGATGCTGGCCGGCGGGACGCCGAACTTCGCCACGATGCCCAGCTCGTCGAAGAAGGTGCGCGTGCGCCGGTTGAGCTGGACGACGCGGGTCCCGCGCACGCACTGCGCGAGGTCCTTGTCCGGGGTGCAGATGACGACCCGCTCCACGCGCGGGTCGGCCGCCGCGGCGGCCGCCGCGGACGCCAGCGCGTCGTCGGCCTCGAACTCGACCATCGGCCACACCGCGATCCCCGCCGCGGCCAGCGCCTCTTCGAGCAGCGGGAACTGGGCGAGCAGATCGGGCTCGACCCCGGCGCCCGTCTTGTATCCCGCCCACAGCTCGTTGCGGAACGACTCGATGACCTGATCGGTCGCCACCCCGACGTGCGTAGCCCCGCCCCGGAGCAGGGCCCGGATCGACGCCAGGACGCCGCGGACGGCGGCGATCTCGCGCCCGTCCGCGTCACGCGCCGGCGGCAGGGCGTGGTAGTGGCGGAACAGCTCGTACGTGCCGTCCACGAGGTGAATGATCACGCTGCCGGGTTCGACACGGGCCCCGGGCGGGCCGCCGCCTCGCCGCTCGGCCGGCTGTACGCGCCCGGCCGGCTGCGGTACGATGCGCGGGTGACCACCGCCACCTCGCTCGACCGGCCGGCCGATTTCTCGGGCCGGCGCTCGCGCTATCGCGTCGACCGGCACCCCGAGCACGCCCGGCTCTACCACGTCGTGCTGGAGGCGGACGTGCTGCGGGCGTTCTTCGCGGCCTGGGCGCACGTCGACCACCAGAACCTCGAGTACGTGCCCTACATGCGCTTCATGCTGGCCAAGGGGCTCGACGCGCTGGCCGGGGACGGCTTCGGGGACGCGCTGCGGGCGATCGCGCGCGACCGCGCGACGGGCGGGTTCACGATCGGGGTCGAGGGCGTCACGGCCGACTCGGACGACTACGTGAAGTTCGGCACCGCGGTCGGCGCGACGCTGGGCGCGGCCAACTTCGACACCATGTCGGGCACCTATTACGCGCGCTTCACCGTGGCCCACACCGACGCCAGCGACTCGTACCTGCGCCAGGCCTACCGCCCGCTGACGCTGCACACCGACGGCACGTTCATGGACGAGCCGACCGACTGGCTCCTGATGATGAAGCTCGCCGAGCGCCACGCCCGCGGCGGCGAGACGCGCCTGCTGCACCTCGACGACTGGGCCGAGCTGGCGCGCTACGGCGAGCACCCGCTGGCGATGCGCGACTTGACGTACAAGGCGCCGGCGAGCAAGAATGCCCCGGCGCCGCTGAAGCGGCGCACGTTCTACGACACCGGCGCCGGGCCGGGCATCCGCTTCATCGACCAGTTCGTCCACCCCGAGACGATCGAGGAGGCGGCCTACCTCCACGACATGCTGGCCTCGGCCGAGGCGGACCCGGCGACGAAGGCCGTGCCGCTCCCGGTCGGCGACCTGATCGTGCTGGCCAACGCCTTCTGGCTGCACGGCCGGGCCGCGTTCGAGCCGCACCCCGAGCTGCACCGCGAGCTGATGCGCCAGCGCGGTCGCTTCGCGCCGCGCTGAGCGGGGAGCCCGGCGCGGCTAGGCGGCCTCGGGCCTGGCGATCAGGATCAGCTCCACGGCCAGGTCGACCTCGATCTGGCAGTCCAGGCAGCGGACGCGGTAGCCGAGGACGGCCTCGGCCGGGTCGGCGTGGGCGTGGCCGCAGTCGGGGCAGAGAAAGCGCGTGTCCATGCCGGGCATGGTAGGCGAGCGGAGTGCCACCTGGGTGGCATCATATCGGCGGCTTTACGGCCGCCAGCGAGGGACCGCCGGGTTCATCGCCGATACATAACACGCAATGGCGGGCGAGCATCGGTTCGAGCGCGTCCTCGAGATCACGCGGGACATCCTCAGGCTGCGGGATCTGGACCTCGCTTTGGAGTCGATCGCCCGCGGCGTGCGCGACCTGTTCGGGTTCCAGTACGTCACGATCGTCCTGGCCGACGACGACCAGAGCGGGGAGATGACCCGCCGCGTCCTGCTGGGCTACCCGGACGACGTCACCGTCAGCCGCAAGAACGAGCGGGTGCGCCAGGACGACATCATCGCCGTGCTCGCCCCCCACTACGAGGTCTTCGAGAACGCCTTCTACGTCCCGGCGGAGCGCGAGTTCCACTGGGAGCGGGCGATCTTCAGCAGCGAGGCCGACCGCGACTCGCCCCGCGCCGCCCCCGACTCCTGGCACGAGCGCGACTCGCTCTGCCTGGTGCTGCGCGACTCCGAGGGCGAGATGATCGGCTACCTCAGCCCCGACGGGCCGGCCGACGGGCGCATCCCGACCCGCGAGACCCTGCGCGCGCTGCAGCTCTTCGTCAACCTGATGGGGCTGGCGCTGGCCAACGCCCAGGCCCACCGGGCCGAGGTCGAGCGGAGCCGGCTGCTGGAGGCCAACCAGGCGCGGCTGCGCCACGAGGCGACCCACGACGCGCTGACCGGGCTGCCCAACCGGACCTTCTTCCAGGAGCGGCTGGCGGCCACGCTCGCGCACGCCCGGGCCCGCCCCGACCGGACCTACGCGGTGCTCTTCGTCGACCTCGACGAGTTCAAGTCGATCAACGACTCGCTGGGCCACATGGCGGGCGACTCGCTCCTGATCGCGGTCGCCGACCGGATGCGCGCCACCACCGCACCGGAGGACTTCATCGCCCGCATCGGGGGCGACGAGTTCGCCCTGCTGCTGGCCCACCGCCACGACCTGGGCCAGGTCGAGGACGCGGTCGAGGCGATCCAGGACGCGCTGGTCGCGCCGATGCTGATCGAGAGCCGGGCGGTCTACAACACGGCCTCGATCGGGATCGCGATCATCGACCCGCACGACGAGCGGATCGAGGAGGTGCTGCGCAACGCCGACACCGCCATGTACCACGCCAAGTCGCTGGGGCGCGGGCGGCACGCCTTCTTCGACCACCACATGCACTTCGAGGCGACCCGCCGGCTGGCGCTGACCAGCGACCTGCGCGCGGCGATCGAGGGCGAGCAGTTCAGCGTCGACTACCAGCCGATCGTGGCGCTGGCCGACGGGCGCGTGCAGGGCTTCGAGGCGCTGGTGCGCTGGCGCAACCCGGTCACCGGCGAGGTGCTGCCGGGCGAGTTCATCCCGCTGGCCGAAGAGGTCGGGCTGGTGGTGCCGATCGGGCGCTACGTGTTCGTCGAGGCCTGCCGGCGGCTGGCCGAGTGGCGCCGCCGCGCCCCGCAGCTCAACTTGCGCATGCACGTCAACCTGTCGGTGCAGGAAGTGCTCGAGCCCGACCTGGACGCCTTCGTGGCGCGCAACCTGCGCCGCTTCGGGCTGTCGTCGGACGACATCGTGCTGGAGATCACCGAGAGCGCGGTGATCCGCTCCAACACGCTCTCGCTGGGCTCGCTGGCGCGCTTGCGCGCGACCGGCGTGCACCTGTGCATCGACGACTTCGGGACCGGCTACTCGTCGCTGCGCTACCTGCACCAGCTCCCGTTCGACGCGCTCAAGATCGACCGCTCGTTCGTCGAGAGCGCGGACGGCAGCCTGGGCAGCCCGCCCATCGTGCGGATGCTGATCCAGCTCGCCCGCTCCTACGACATCGACGTGGTGGCCGAAGGAGTCGAGACGGCGCGCCAGGCCGAGGAGCTGATGGCGCTGGACTGCCAGTACGCGCAGGGCTTCCACTTCCACCGCCCGATGTGCGCCGACGCCATCGTGGCGCTGCTCGGCGCGTCGGTGGCCGC
>JASLGJ010000102.1 GCA_030150085.1 Candidatus Elarobacter sp.
CGGGACACGCTGCCCGCGCTGGACGTGCTGCGCGCGGACGGGTCGCTCGGCTTCTCGCAAAAGCACGGCGAGGCGTGGTCGCCCGCGAGCTCGCGCGCCGACGCGCTGGCGCGCGGGCAGCGTGTCCCGGTCGGTCGGGCCGGGTCCGAGCGGGCGCGGGGCGAACGCGCGCTGCGCGTTGCGGGCCAGGAGCTGCAGCGAGAACACGTTGGACCAGAAGCGCAGCGGGAGCCGCTCCCGCGGGGCCAGCGCCGGCGCGCCAATCCGCGGCGCGAGCGCGGCGTACTCGCGGGCGAAGTTCTTGTACTCCTCGGTCTCGCGCGTGCCGGGCGTGTTGAAGCTGTTGAAGCGCACGCTCAGGACCAGCGTCTTGGGCAGGCGGCCGTGCGCGTCGAGCAGTTGGGTGACCGCGACGAGGTCCTCGAAGTAGTCGTTGTGCACGAACGCGTTGTAGAACGTGTAGCCCGTGCCCTGGAAATAGCTCGGGCGCGCTTCCTGGAAGCGGCTGCCGGCGAAGATCACCACGTCGGGCGTGCGCGCCAGGCGCGCGACCGTCTCCCGCCGCAGGGCGCGGAAATCGAGGTTCGGGTCGTAGACCGCGTAATTGCGCCCCGCCGCCAGTTCCTGCGCGACGCGGCCCTGCGCGGCCGGGTTGAAGTTCAGCGGGTCGAAGTAGACGTTGAGCGCCGCGACCAGCAGCAAGAACAGCGCGACGATCGCCGCGAACACGGCGGCGATCCTCCCCAGGCGCGGGGCCTCCAGCGGGGCCGAAGCGCGGACGACCGTACCCTGCATCGCTCGTTCTCCCTACACTGAGAAACCGGACGCTCGGCCCGGGCGCGTAAGGTCAGTCCGCGGCTCGTGAAAATCCTCCGCGACGGTTTGCCGCGCGGCGTGTCACGACGGTCAAACGGGCGCCGGCTCGGGCGGCACCAGGCCCAGGTTGTTGTGCGTGCTCAGGGTCCGCGGCCACACCCGCTGGCGGGCGCGCGAGACCAGCAAGCGCGCCCACACCGTCCAGCCCTCCCACGGAATGCGCTTGTCCCACTGGATGCCCCAGCCGGCGATCAGCTCCGCGCCCACCGCGGCGTGCCGCTCGGCCGCCTCGAAATCGTCCTGCAGCAGCGCGATCTGGGCCAGCAGCAGGCGCGGCTCGGCCACGTACGGGTTGAGCGCGACCGCGCGCTCGAGGATGCGCCGGGCGTGGACCGGCGAGACCAGCGGGATGCTCTGCGTCGCGACCTGCCAGTACAGCGCGCCCGCCACGGCCTCGTCCTCCTGCGAGAGCAGGCCGGTGCAGCCGGCGAACACCGGCGGCGTCGGCAGGTCGAGGTCGGGCAGGTGCCGGGCCAGGCGCGAGACCAGGCTCAGCGCGCTCGAGCCGGGCCGGAACTGGCCCGGCCACAGCGTCGCGCTCCACATGGCCTTGGCGTCGACCGAGCCGAACTCGGGATAGCCCGACATCGTGTCCTCTTGCCAGGAGTACCACTGCTCGAGCAGGTCGGCCATCGTCACGACCAGGTAGACGGCGGTCTCCCGCTGGTCGAGCGCGTGCACGTTCCCGGCCGGGTCGGTCAGGCGCAAGCCCTCGGCCGGGATGCGCTCGCGCGCCAGCACGTCGTGCATGAACGCGGTGCGCGGGATCGTGCAGAAACGGTAGATCAGCTCCTCGGTCCGCGCGCCCAGCAGGTCGCGCAGCACGTAGCGCTCGTGGGCGGGATCGAACAGCGCCAGGTCGACGTACTCGTTGGAGTACACGCTGTGGAACAGGCCGCAGTACGCCGTCTCGCTGGACTGGCCCCAGAGCTTGAGCATGCGGAACGTGCCGACCAGGTGGTCCTTGAACGTGCCGTGCTTGTGCCAGCTCTGGCCCGCCCGGCGCTCGTTCAGCAACCGCATCACCTCGGGCAGGTGCGGGTCGATCGCGGGGTAGTCGTCGGCCAGAAAGGCGTCTACGAGCCGCTGGTCGGCCATCGGGAATCCTCCAGTCGTGCGCCGAGCCCACCCCGTTCGCTCAGTCAGTCACGGATCAATGCGGTCAGCACCTTTCGCTCTCCGCTGAACGACGTCCGGCCGTGTCCCGCCAACGTGTTGTCAAGAAACAGCAGGTCGCCGCGCTCCCAGCGCAGCGGGATCTCCGAGCGCTTGAGGACGTCGTAGACGTGCATCACGTCGTCGGCGTCGATCTCGCGCTCGCCGCGGTGGAACACGCGGTCGATCATTTCCGGGTGCTCGTCCAGAGCGGCCTTGAGGCGCTGGTACTGTTCTTCGCGGCCGTCCTCGCGAGTCCAGCGCAAGGTCGTCGCCGGGGCGAAGATGTGAGCCTGGTTGAACCACACCTCGTCGCCGGTCTTCTCGTACGTGCGCAGGGCCGGGCGCAGCTCTTGCCAGAGCTGCACCGACCCGTCGGGCAGCCAGTCCGCGCGCCAGCCCCGCCCGCTCGCGATGCGCTCCACCTCGGCCCGGTCGGCGGTGCCGAACACTTCGGACCAGGGCTTGGAGACGCCCGGCTTCCTGGCGGCCTTCTCGTCGCTGGGCAGGGTGCGGCGCAGCTGCACGCCGCCCGCCCGCCAGCGCTCGCGCACCGCGGGGTCGATCCGGGCCGTGATCGCGCGCATGTCGCCCAGCGTCGTCGCGCCGCCGCCGCCGGGCGGCAGCTCGCAGAAGAACGCGATCCGGTCCGGGTAGGTGTCGGTGTAGGACATCTCCTGGTGGAGCGGGATCGAGTAGGTCGGCGGCACCTCGGTCGCGGTCATGATGTTGCCGCGCACCTGGCGGCGCGGCGAGGTCCCGCCCACGTAGTCCATCAGGTGCGGGAAGAGCGCGCTCAGCGCGCGCTCGAACGCGGCCGCCGAGTCCAGCGCGGCGAAGCCGCGCAGCAGCAGCGCCCCGCTGCTCGCCAGCACCCGCTCGATCTCGGGCTTGCGCTCCGCGAGCCAGGCGCACAGGTCGTCCAGCGGCGCGTCCGCCCCCGCGACCGCTTGCCAGGCGATGGGCAGCGTGTCGCCCGTCACGTCGATCCGCTCGACCCGGATCGCAACCTGTCTTTCGATCATCGCCGATCCTCCTCCGACTCGCCGAACCGCGTTCGACGATTGTACCCGATCAGATGCTATCGCGCCGACACTTAATGCCCGATTAAGAGAAGCAAGACCGAGATGGTGAACACCGACACCACCGTGGTCAGGACCGCCATCGCCGACGTCTGCGCGACGTAGGCGTCGTAGCGCTTGGCGATCACGAAGCAGGTCGAGGCCGGCGGGAGCGCGGCCATCAGGATCGTGGCCCGGCCCCAGACCGGGTCGAGCGGGAAGAACTTCGCGATCAAGAGCCAGGTGACCAGCGGGTGGACCACCAGCTTGAGCACGCTCAAGACCCCGATCTCGCCCAGGTTCGCGTTGAGCTTCTGGCCGTAGATGAACAGCCCGATCGAGACCAGCGAGCAGGGGATCGCGGCCCCGCCGGCCAGGTCGCACAGGCGCTGCAGCGGCGAGGGCAGGCCGTGCAGGGTGAAGGCGACGAGCGCGCCCGCGACGACCGCCAGCATCAGCGGGTTCTTGGCCAGCGAGAGCGCGATGTCGCGCACGACGTGGGTGCTGCCGGACTTCGCGCTGCGCCCGATCTCGATCAGCAGCACGGTCAGGCTCACGATCACGATCGCCAGGATGGTGGTCGAGAGGATCGCCGGCAGCGCCGCCTCCTTGCCGAACGCCGCCGCGGCGAGCGGAATCCCCATGAACGCGGTGCTGGCGCAGGTGGTGTTCATGCAGCGCATCGCCAGGTCGGCCAGCTGGTCGCGGTAGAGCAGCATGCTGACCAGCGCGGTCAGCGCGAAAGCGACCAACAGGCCGCCGGTCCAGGCGAACACGAAGGGCCAGTAGAGGATCTTCTCGGGCGGCGTCTTGGAGACGAAGCCCAGCAGCAGGGCCGGGAACGAGAAGAAATAGACGAAGCGGTTGAAGTAGTCGGCGCTCTCGCGCGGCAGGATCTTGAGCCGGGCCAGCAGATAGCCGGCCAGGATCGTGCCGAACACCGGCAGGGTGGTGTCGAGCAGAACGTTCATCGCTCGGCTTTGAACTTCATGATCGTCGCCAGCGCCGTGGCCACCATCCGCTCCGACCCGCTCGCGCCGACGGAGAACACGTCGGCCCGGCAGATCACCTGGCGGCCCGAGGCCTTGATGACCGAGCCGCGCCCGACCAGGCCGCTTCCGGTCGCGGGCGCGATCAGGTTGAGTTTGTACTCGGCGGTCACGACGTCGCCCGCCACCGAGGCCGCCGCCCACGCGCACGCACTGTCGGCCATGAAGCCGATCACCGCGCCGTGGGCGAAGCCGTGGTGCTGCGTGATCTCGGGGCGCAGCGGGACGGTCAGCTCCACCTCGCCCCCGCCGTAGCGCGTCAGCACCGCGCCGACCAGCTGCGCGAACGGCGTCTTCGCGATCACCGCCTCGAGCACGTCGCGCGGCAGGCCCTCGACCACCTCATTCGTTGCCATGCGGGGCTCCCTTTCGGCGCGGCGGCCGGTCAGTCATCGGCCCCCGCCGCGGCCAGCGCGGCGGGCGACGCGAGGGTCGCGAGCTCGCCGGCCAGGAAGCGCCGGCGCGTCTCGGCGCGCCGGATCTTGCCGCTCGAGGTCTTGGGAATCGTCGCCGGCAGCACCAGCACGATCTCGTTCACGGTCAGCTCGAACTCGGCGAACACCGCGCGCCGGATCGCCGCCGCGGCCTCGGCCTGGTCGAGGTCGCGGCGGGCGGTCCGCTCGACCTCCTGCACCAGCACCAGCTCCTCGCCGCGCGCGCCCGCGAGCGTGAAGGCCGCCGCCGAGCCGCGCCGCAGGCCCGGGTAGGCCCCTTCGGCGACCAGCTCGATGTCCTGCGGGTAGTGGTTGTGGCCGCGGATGACGATCAGGTCCTTGTGCCGGCCCGTGATGTAGAGCTGGCCCGCGTCCATGAACCCGAGGTCGCCGGTGCGCAGGTAGCGCCGCCCCGGCTGCGCGGCGAGCGCGGCGTGGAAGGTCGCCTGCGAGGCGGCCGGGTTGTCCCAGTAGCCGCCCGCGACGTTGGGCCCGCTCAGCCAGATCTCGCCCACCCGGCCCGGCGCGCACTCGCTCAGCGTCGCGGGGTCGACGATGCGCAGGTCTTCCCATTCCAGCGCGGCGCCGCAGGCGACCGCCTCGAAGGCGTCGCGCGGGTCGGCCGGCGGCTCGATCCGGTCGTGCGAGAGCGCGCCCTTGCCGATCGGCTTGACCGTCGGCGGGGTGAGCAGCGGGCCGCCCGAGATCAGCAGCGTCGCGTCGGCCATGCCGTAGCACGGGAAGAGCGCCTCGCGCCGGAAGCCGACCGGGGCGAACGCGCGCGCGAACGCGTCGAGCGTGCCGGCCCGCACGGGCTCCGCGCTGTTGAAGGCGAGCTCCCAGCACGACAGGTCGAGCGGCGCCTCGCGCAGCACGCGCGCCGCGCGGTCCGCGCACAGGTCGTAGGCGAAGTTCGGCCCGCCGCTGACCCGCGCGCGGTAGCGCGAGATCGCCTGCAGCCACAGCCAGGGCCGCTGGGCGAACGCGGCCGGGCCCATCAGCACGCACAGGGCGCCGGCGTAGAACGGCTCGAGCAGGTTGGCGATCAGCCCCATGTCGTGGAACAGCGGGGCCCAGCCGACGTACGTCGAGGCGGCGTCGTTGCGGAACGCGATCCGCATCATCTCCAGGTTCGCCGCGATGTTGGCGTGGCTGACGATCACGCCCTTGGGCAGCGAGGTCGAGCCCGAGGTGTACTGCAGGAACGCGGTTTGGTCCGGCGCCGGCTCGGTCGGCACGAAGGCGCTGTCGGCGCGGCGGCCGTCGCGATCGTCGTCGCTGGTTCCGGCGGCATCGTACCCGAGCTCGTCGACGGCGATCACGTCCAGCCCGCGCGCGCCGCCGTCCAGCGGTTCGGCGAACTGGGCCCGGGTGAAGTCGGCGTAGCCGCCGATCGTCAGCGCCAGGCGCGGCCGGCAGTCGCGCGCGATCGAGAGCACCGAGTCGCGCAGGCGCTTGACGCGCGGCGGCACGGCCGGGACCGCGATCACGCCCGCGTAGAGACAGGCGAAGAACGCCGTCACGAACGACAGGCAGTTGGGAAAGATCAGCAGCGCGCGGTCGCCCGGCTCGCACGTCTGGAGCAGCCGCGCGGCGAGCAGGCGCGCGCGCCGGTCGAGCTCGCCGTAGGTGAGGACCTCGCGCTCCTCGTTCTCCTCGCCCAGGCCGATGAAGGCGCGCTCGTCCGCGCGCTCGCGCGCGTAGCCGCGCAGGAGCGCGACCAGCGACGGCAGGGCGGCGAGCTCGCGCGGCGTCATCGCGCTACGCGGGGACCGCCCGCGGCACCAGCTCGCTCAAGCGCGCGACGATCGCTTCCTGCAGGCGCGCGATCGCCTCGGGCGGGAGGAAGTGCCGGCCCGGCAGCACGGTGGCCTCGAACGCGCCGCCGGCCTGCGCGGCCCAGCCGTCGAAGTCGGACTGCGAGACGATCGGGTCGTCGGCGCCCTTGAAGGCATACAGCGGGCACTCCAGCGGCGCGCCCGGCGGGTAGTCGTAGTGATCGGAGACCGCGAGGTCGGCGCGCATCACCGGGATGAAGTAGCGCATCCACTCCGGCTTGCGGATCAGCTCGGGCGACATCCCGCCCAGCTCGATCAGGCGCGGGATCAGCTCGTCCTCGGGCAGGTCGCACAGGGCCGGCATCGAGAGCGGCACCTGCGGCGCGCGCCGGCCCGAGACGAACAGCGCCAGCGGCGCCGGCCCGCCCGCGGCGCGCAGCGCGCGCGCCAGCTCGAACGCGACCAGCGCGCCCAGGCTGTGCCCGTAGAGCGCGAACGGCCCCGCGAACACCGGCCCGAGCGTCTCCAGCAGCCCGGGCACCAGCGCCGCGACCCGGGTGTGCGCGCGCTCCGGGCCGGCCGGGTCGCGCCCCGGCAGCTGCACCTTGTGGACCTCGATCCACGCCGGCAGCGTGCGGCTCCAGCTGTTGAAGCTGGCCGCGCTGCCGCCGGCGTGGTGGAAGCACGCCAGCCGGACCGTGGGCGGCATCAAGCGGCGGCGAAGCGCAGCGGCAGCGTGTCGAGCCCGCGCAGGATCAGGCTGTGGCTCTGCCAGACCTCGCGCGCGTCGGCCCGTTCGGCCGACGCGAAGCGGCGCACGAACGCGTCGAGCACGAGCTCGACCTGCATCTGCGCCAGCACCCCGCCCAGGCAGTTGTGCATGCCGTAGCCGAAGCCGACGTGCGGCCGGCCCTCGCGCGCCACGTCGTAGCGCTCGGGCTCGGGGTACTGGGCGGGGTCGCGGTTGGCCGCGGCCAGGCACAGCAGCACCTGCTCGCCCGAGCGGATCGTGTTCTCGCCCAGCGCGTAGTCGCTCAGCGCGACGCGCTTGGTGAGCTGCAGCGGGGTCTCGATCCGGATCGTCTCGGCGACCGCGGCCGGGATCAGACTGCGGTCGCCGCGCACGCGGGCGAGCTGGTCGGGGTGGGCCAGCAGCCGGTTGACCAGGTTGCCGATCAGGCACTGCGTGGTCTCGGTGCCGGCCACGAACGACATGATCGCCGCGAACGCGACCTCTTCTTTGCCCAGCCGGTCGCCGTCGTCGTTGCGGGCGTTCGCCAGGCGCGCGATCAGGTTGCCCTCGCCCGCCTCGGCCGCGCCCTCGTCGATGCGCCGCTCGAAGTACGCCACCAGCTCCGACATCGCGCTCAGCACGGCGCGGAACTCGCTGCGCGTCATCAGGCCCGGGTCGAGCAGGAAGCGGATCGAGTGGACGTGGGCCCGGATGAACTCGCGGTCCGCGGCGGGCACGCCCATCCAGTTGCACAGCACGCGCACCGGGAGCGGCTCGGCCAGGTCGCGGATGACGTCCATCTCGCCGGCCGGCGCGACCGCGTCGAACATCAGCTCGACCTCGCGCGCGACGGCCTCGCGCAAGCCCTGGATGGCGCTCGCGGAGTAGGCCTGGTTGACCAGCCGGCGCAGGCGCAGGTGGGCCGGGTTGTCGGTGAAGACGATCGAGTTGTTGATGAAGCGCTCGACCTGCTCGATGCCCTCGATCTTGAGCTTGCGGGCGTGCGCGGTGATCGTCTGCGGGATCAGCGCGACCGAGAAGGCGCGGCTCTTGAGCACCTCGGCCACGTCGTCGTAGCGGGTCAGCACGACCGTGCCGAGGGTGCGGAAGAACGGCGCCTCGCTGCGCAGCCGGTCGTAGACCGAGTGCGGGTTGGCCCGGAAGGCGGGGTCGTAGGGGTTGAACTTGAGCTTCGGGGCCGCCGCCGGCTCCGGCTGCACGGGCGCTTGCACGGGCGTTACGGGGCCGACATCGCGGACCAGCCCGCGACGATGGGGCGCAGCGACAGCCGCAGCAGGCCGATCTTGCCCATGTAGAAGCCGATCGAGGACTGCTTGAGGTAGCGCTCGTAGCGCTTGGTGACGTCCTCGCCGACGAGCGCGATCGCCTCGGCGCGGTGCGCGCGCAGGTTGGCCGCCCAGGCCGCGAACGTGCGCGCGTAGTGCAGGCGGTCGTTGCGCACCAGCGAGATCTCGAAGATGCCGTCGGCCGCCGCTGCCAGCTCCGACAGGCGCGGCAACTCCGAGGCCGGGAAGATCTCGTTGTTGATGAACGCGCTGGCCTCTTCCGCGTTCATGCTGCCGTAGGAGATCGTCTGCAGCGACATGCGGCCGTCGGGGGTGAGCCAGCCGCGGCACTTCTCGAAGAACTCGCGGTAGGTCGCGATCTTCTCGGGGACCGAGTCCTCGGGCTTGGTGAAGTGCTCCAGCGCGCCGACCGAGACGATCGACTCGTACGGCCGCAGCGGCTCGTGGCGGGTCCAGCTCTCGAGGCGAATGTCGACCTTGGGAATGCTCATGCCGCGCACGTAGGCGGCCTGGTCTTCGCTGAGCGTCAGGCCGACCACGTGCTCGGGGCGGTAGCGCTCGGTCAGGCGGCGGATCAGCCCGCCCCAGCCGCAGCCGATGTCGAGCACGGCCTGGGCGCGCTCGGCGCGGGCCTGGGCCAGGTGGTGGTCGATCTTGCGCAGCTGCGCGGCGTGGAGCGATTCGTCGGGATCGGCCTCGTCCCAGAGCGCGCACGAGTAGGTCAGCGTCTCGTCCAGCCAGAGCCGGTAGAACTCGCGCCCGACGTCGTAGTGGTACTGGACCGCGCTCGCGGAGCCGCCGTAGTCGCCGTCGCGCGGCGCGACGGTCTCCGAGGTGCTCATCGCCTCAGCCCATGCGCTGCGAAACCGCCGAGGCGATTCCGGCCAGCGTGGTCTGCTCGAACAGGAGCGCGGGCGGGATCTCGATTCCCAGCCAGTCCTCCATGTCGATGATCATCGCGGTGGTGACGGCCGAGTCGAGCCCGAAGCGGTCGAGCTCGGCGTTGGGGTCGACCTGCGCGGCCGGGGTGTGCAGCACGCGCGCGACGTAGTCGACGCACCACTCGCGGATCTGCTGCTCGCTGACTTGCACGTTCAAGAGAGGCTCCTGCTCTGGGGCGGAAGGCTGAGCTTGGGTGGGATCAGTTGGTGCCGGAAAGGCTGCCGCCGCCGTTGGCGAGCGAGCGCACCTGCATCTGCTCGCGCGACGGGACGCGGACCTCGGTCGCCAGACCGAGCGCCGCCGCGAGGCGGATGAACCAGAAGCCGGGATCGATGCGGTACCAGCGCAGGCCGAACGACGCCGAGCTCGGGAAGGCGTGATGGTTGTGGTGCCAGGCCTCGCCGAAGATGAACGGCGCCAGCCAGCCGTTGTTGCGGCTCAGGTCGCGCGTCTTGAAGCTGCGCGTGCCCATCAGGTGGCAGATGGAGTTGAGCGACCAGATGCCCTGCTCGAGCACGAACATGCGCACCATGCCGCCCCACAGGAAACCGGTCAGCAGGCCGATCCAGGAGCGGGTCAGCAGCGCGGTCGCGACCGCCGGCAGGATGAAGCCCAGCCCGATCCAGCGGTAGTAGTGGCGGCTGATCGAGACCAGCGTCTTGTCGCGCAGCAGGTCGGGGACGTAGTGCACCACGTTGGGGTACGGGTGCGCCGCCATCCAGGTGAAGTGCGAGTGGACGAAGCCGCGCAGCTTGCCGCGAAAGCCCTCGCCCGAGAGGTTGGGCGAGTGCATGTCGCCCTCGCGGTCGGCGAACTCGTGGTGGCGGCGGTGCATGGCGACCCACGACAGCACGCCCCCTTGGCCGGCCATCGAGCCGCCGACCGCCAGGAACGCGGTCAGCGGGTTGGCCGACTTGAACTAGCGGTGCGCGAGCAGGCGGTGGAAGCCGACCGAGATGCCTAGGCCCGTCCAGACCCACATCGCCAGCAGCACCCCGATCTCGGCCCAGCCGATGCGGTGGAACGGGAGCAGCGCGAGCGCCAGGACGGTGCCGACCGCCGGCAGGATGTCGAACAGGATCCAGTGCTTACGCTGGAGGCGGTGCAGGTACGGGTCGTCGATGACCTTCCTGCGCTTCTCGCCGGTCGGATCGTTGGAGGTGAAGACGGCCTGGTATTGCTCTTCTACGTCGGCGTACATAGCTTTTGCGTGCTCCGCTCGGTCCAGTTCGTTCCAATGACGGAATGACGGCGGTCAAACGCATTGTCATCGCTGCCGACACCCGCCCTGGCTCGATTTTCCGCTTGTGTGTTTCGCTTTGGTTAATATCCAGGAACATCCTTTCCGATAACGCGGTTGCGCGCGCGAAGCAAAGTGTTCGCACGCACTTCGCGCGCGAATGAGCTGATATTCGGCGCCCTCAGTTTCGATTCGATCTGACACATCGGGCCGGCGCTCGTTCGCCCGCCCTTCGCTCGATGAACCGGACCGCTCGTCGTCGAAGCCGGGGGCGCTGAGGGAGGACACCATGAGCACGATCGAGGCGCGGCTGGTCCGCGACACCCTGTACACGCCCGCG